>CAYFWA010000061.1:0-6393 GCA_964346625.1 uncultured Myxococcales bacterium | reverse complement strand
CGTCTACTAGACTGGCGTGTCAGTCTATTTACGAGAACGTCGTTCTACTGTCAACAAAGAAGTGCAGCGCAGCGCAGCGCAGCGCAGGCCGAGGCGTGCCGGGGGCGCATCATGCAGCGGGGGCGGGCCGACGCGGGAGGTCTCGAGTAGGGCTGGCGCGGATCCGGTGCGCAGCCGCGGGCGCCTACTGCCAGCCCTCGTTCGAGAGGGTGTCCGGCTCGAAGACGGGCTGCTCGGTGGAGCTGCCCGGGCGATAGACGGGGAGTATGACCTTGAAGGTGGCCCCCTGACCGGGCTCGGACTCCACCAGGATCTCCCCGTCGTACCGCTTCACGATGGCGTAGCAGATGGAGAGCCCCAGCCCGGTGCCCCTCCCCGGGGCCTTGGTGGTCACGAAGGGATCGAAGAGCTTGCCCGCCACGTCGGGGTCGATCCCCGGGCCGTTGTCGGCCACCGTGGCGACCACCTTGCCGCTGTCCAAACGGGTGGTGATCCGGATGCGGCCTCCGCTGTTGCGGAAGGCCGAGACGGCCTGGATGGCGTTGTTGATCAGGTTGATGAAGATCTCCTGGAGCTGCATCTCCTCGATGCGCACCGGCGGCAGGTTGCCCTCGTAGTCCTTCTCGATGTCGATCTGGGCGTGGTGGGCATCTTTGGCCACGAAGGGGATGATCTCCTCCACGGCGCGGTTGACGTCGGTCACCTCGACCCGGGCGGCGCTCTTGCGGGCAAAGGAAAGCAGCCGCAAGGTGATGTTGCGGCAGCGCTGTACCTGCTGGATGATCTTCGGGATTCCGGTCTTGATCTCGTCCTGGGTGTCGGCCTCGCCGATCTGCGGGTCGTCCTCCATCAGCTCGTCGAGGTACCCCGCGATCTCCCCCATCACCGCGAGGGGGTTGTTGATCTCGTGGGCTACCCCGGCGGCCAGCCGCCCCACGGCGGCCATGCGCTCGGACTGGAGCACCTGGTTCAACAGGGCGCGGCGGGCGGAGATGTCCTTGGCGATGGTCACGGTGCCCACGACGTTTCCGTCGGCGTCCTTGAGCTGGGACACGGTCATGGAGACCGGCACCTGGGTGCCGTCCTTGCGCACCAGGTGGGTCTCGTGGTCCCGCACGGCCCCCTCCCGCACCACGGTCCGCTGCAGCGTACGGCGCTCTTCCTCATCCGGGAAGAAAACCGCCACGGAGCGGCCCACCAGCTCCTCGGACTTGTAGCCGATGGAGTCCTCGGCGCCCGGGTTGAAGGTGAGGATGTTCCCGGCCAGGTCGAGGGTCACGATGATCAGGGGCGAGTGGTTCGCCACGTTGTTCACGTAGGCGCGGGTCCGGTTCAGCTCGGACTCCGCCTTCCGCAACGCGGTGATGTCGCGCAGCAGCCCCCCCACGGCGGTGATCTCCCCGTTGGCGTCCGTCACGGGGAAGCGGGTAGCGGAGACGTACTGGGGGGTGACGCCCAGTTGGATCTCCATCTCGGAGTGGTAGGGCCCGCGGGTCTCGAGCACGCGGCGGTCGTCCTTGCGGAAGGCCTCGGCGGTCTCGCGGTCGAGGATCTCCAGGTCGGTGCGACCGAGGATCTCGTGCTTCTCGCGGCCGAACAGCGCGCAGGCCGCCGGGTTTACCTCCAGGTACTGCCCGTTGGTGTTCTTGACGAAGGCAGCCACCGGCGCCAGATCCATGAACTGCTGGAGCTGCCCCTCGGTGGCCCGCAGCTCCTCTTCGAGCAGGATCCGATGGGAGATGTCACGGGTGGACTCGATGATCCCGTGGACCTCCCCGTCCACGCTGAGCAGCGGTGCGGCCACGATGGCCGCGAAGCGTACCCGGCCCATCTTGTCGAAGTGCTTGCGCACCAGGGACGTGGTGGACCGGTTGCGCATGGCCGTGAAGAAGGGGCAATCTTCCACCGCCACCTGACACTCCCCACGGACCCGCTGCTCCAGCTCGTAGCAGTGGCGCCCCCGGACCTCGTTGATGTCGCCGTAGCCATTATTGCGCAGAAAGCTCGCGTTGGCGTCCTGCACCACCATGTTGGTGTCCACCACCACGATCTCGTCCGGGATGGAGTCGAAGATCTGGCTGATCCACTGCCGCTCGGACTCTACCCGCTCGCGCATCTCCGTGCGCTGGTTGATGATGGATTCCTCGGCGGTGTACAGCTCCCAGAACAAGCTCGCGCCGAAGTGGTCGATGAGGTGGATGTGCCGGGGGCGGGTGCGCTCGATCTCGTTGCGTACGTAGTCGGAGCCGGTGAGCTCGATGATGAGCTCCAGCTCGGGGATGTCGTAGAGCTCGCGGAAGTCCGTGGTGAGGTGAGGGATCTCGAGCTCCCGCGCGTAGCGGATGCCGGGCGCCTCCGGGTTCTTGTCCGCCACGCCGATGATTCGCATCCGGAACCGCCCCAGGCGGTCTTCGGCCACCATGCGCAGGATGGACTCGCACCCCTTGCCCCCTCCGACGATGGCGGCGCGGTAGCGGGGCCGGGAGGGCTCCTCGGCGGGGGGAGCTTCACCTCGGGAGGCGGCGTTGATCGGGATCATGGCTGTTTCTCGGACCTGCTCTGGCGCCGTGGACGCCGCGGTGACGCGGCGTTCAAGTGGTAGACACTGTGACGAAACCGCAGGGAAACGCAAGTGGGTGTTGCGAGCGGTCGGAAATGCGACAATGCGGTGTCGGCGGGGCCTCGATTGCTACCAGCGGGCACGGTGATCCTCGCAAACGCCGAAGGCGTCCCGGATCTCGTGGAGGGTGCCGTCGAAGCGCACGGTGCCCCGGAAGGTGCCGTAGGGTTGGTGAAAGCTGCTCTTGACCAGCCCGAGCTCCAGGTCCTCGGCGCGCTCGCCCGCTGGCGTGAACTCCAGATCCACGCCGCCGCAGGCGCTGCGGACCCGCCAGGGCTCGAGAGGACGCTCGGGGTCGAACAGGAAGCGCGCGGGTCCCAGTCGTCTCAGGGCACCGTTTTTCCAGAGCGCGTTTTCGTTGTAGCGGTGGTCGGCGGTGTTGACGTTTTGCGTGAGGTTGACGGCGAAGGTGTCTCCCTGATCGGTGCGGGTGACGCAGGTCGCCCAGCGCCACCACGTCCGGTGGGGGTAGAGCGCCTTGTGGATGTCCAGGATCGCGTAGCACCGGGTCAGGTCGGCGATGTAGAGCTGGTCTCCCACTTGGAGGGTCCCCTCCAGCGGGAGGGGGACCTTGTGGGAGTACATACCGCGATTGCGGCCCACCGGGAGACAGACCACCAGCGGCTCGCAGCGGGAGAGGTCGTGCAGGATCTTCAGATCGGCGCGCACGGCGGGGCGCCCGCGATCCGCATCCACTCGGAGCCGAATGCGGTGGTGGCCCTCGCTCAGCCGATTGCGGATGTCCACTCGATAGCCGGGGGTCACCAGGGAGGTCCGATCATTCCAAAGGCTCGCCGCGATCCGGGTCTGAAGCGTCGGCCCCTGTCGTTGATGCTCGTAGTGCGTTCCGAGGCGCCGATCCACCACGTGGCACCAGGTGCTCCGGAGGAACCTGGCGTCCACCACGGCCAACCCCACGAACAGGTCCGGCAGGATGAGGGCGTAGTGCTGCCACTCCTTGAGGCGAAACCGCGTGAAGGCTCGCGGCATGGGCAGCCCACCCACGTGGAGCCGGGCGTCGTCGAGGCCCACCCGGGCGAGCGGAGCGTCGAAGACACCGAAGCGGACATTGCCCCAACGGTCGACCAGGGAAGCGGGAGCCGGCTGTACTGGATCCAGCACTTGTACCTCCTTGCCGGTTATTGTCTGCTCAAAGCCTTGGCTCTTCAAGGGGCTCCAGGAGGGGAGCCCCGGCCCGCGAACGAGCGGCCGAGGAGCGCGGGACCGACCGGGCCATTCAAAGCCGGGCGGGCCGCATGGGGCGGAGCGCCTCTCGCTGGGGCTGAAGCCGCGACAGCAGTGAGCCGAGGATCTCCCGCTGGCGGGTGCCCAGCCCGAGGAAGCACAGCCCGAGGCCGGTATCCGACACCCAACGGACGTTGGCTTCGCAATAGAGGTCGTCCGGGCTGTCGGGCAGCTCGAGGCTGAAGGTCAGGGTTTGCTCCACCAGCGGCTCCAGCGAGCCGGGGGCCAGGCGCTCGGCGATCTCCACGAAGGTGCCGCCGAGCGAAAGATTCCGAGTGATTCCCAAGATCAGGGTCTCGTCGTGGATCAGCGTGGCGGGCAAGCTCACCGAGTAGCGCGTGGGTCGGGGAGGCAGCGGGCTGGGAGATGTTTTCGAGCTCATGATTTTATGTTAACGAAAGCACCAGAAAATTGTAAGACAAAAATCCCTGCGCCGGCTACCCGATGGGGCGCGCCCTCCCGCGAGCTGGCGGCCGAGGCGCGGGACTGACGCCGGACGCCGGACGCCGGAGCCGTACGTCGGAGCCGGATGCCGGAGCCGGAGCCGGAGCCGGACGTCGGAGCCGGATGCCGGAGCCGGAGCCGGAGCCGGAGCCGGACGCCGAACCTGCGATGAGGTTGGCGTCCGGGTTCGGTGAGCGATCCCGAGCCTGACGCGAGAGCCGCTTGGTGGTGGTCGGACCTTGCGCTATGGTTCGCCTTCCAGGATCCCCGGGTCGACGGGCCCGGACGGAGGTGAACCATGGGCCGCTCGCGTGGCAAGGGCAAGAGCAAGGGCGACAAGGACGGGAAGCACGGGGACGCCAGCAAGATCATCTACTCCATGCACCGGGTGGGTAAGGTCCACGGCACGAAGCAGGTGCTGCAGGACATCTCGCTCTCCTATTTCTATGGCGCCAAGATCGGGGTGCTCGGGCTCAACGGGGCCGGAAAGTCCACCCTGCTGCGCATCATGGCGGGCGTGGACGACGAGTACCTGGGAGAGGTCTCCATCTCTCCCGGGCTCCAGGTCGGTTTCCTGGAGCAGGAGCCCACCCTCGATCCGGAAAAGACCGTCCGTCAGGTGGTGGAGGAGGGCGTCCAGGAGGTGGTAAAGCGGCTGCAGGAGTTCGACGAGATCAACGCCCGGTTTGCCGAGCCCATGGAAGGCGAGGAGATGGAGGCGCTGCTGGCCCGTCAGGGGGAGGTGCAGCAGGAGCTGGATCGTCTCAACGCCTGGGATCTGGACAGCCGCCTCGAGATGGCCATGGAGTCGCTGCGCTGCCCCCCCGGGGACACGTCGGTCCAGGTGCTGTCCGGTGGCGAGCGAAGGCGCGTGGCGCTGTGCCGGCTGCTGCTTCGGCAACCGGACATCCTGCTGCTGGACGAGCCCACCAACCACCTGGACGCGGAGACGGTGGGCTGGCTCGAGCAGCACCTGCAGCGGTATCCGGGCACGGTGATCGCCGTCACCCACGACCGCTACTTCCTCGACAACGTCGCCGGGTGGATCCTGGAGCTGGATCGGGGCCGGGGAGTGCCCTGGCAGGGCAACTACTCCTCGTGGCTGGAGCAGAAAAAGGAGCGGCTGCGACGCGAGGAGAAGGCCGAGAGCCAGCGGCAGCGGACCCTGCAGCGTGAGCTGGAGTGGATCCACATGGCCCCCAAGGCCCGGCATGCCAAGGGCAAGGCCCGCGTGCGCGCCTATCAGGATCTGCTCGAGGCAGAGCCCACGAGGCAGGCCCGCGAGCTCGAGATCTACATCCCCCCGGGCCCGCGGCTGGGCGATGTGGTGATCGAGGGTGATCAGGTGCGCAAGGCCTACGAGGATCGACTGCTGTTCGAGGATCTGACCTTCCGCCTCCCCCCGGCCGGGGTGGTGGGCGTCATCGGACCCAACGGCGCGGGCAAGACCACGCTGCTGCGGTTGATCACCGGGCAGGAGGATCCCGACGCCGGCTCCCTCCGGCTCGGGGAGACGGTGCAGCTCGCCTACGTGGACCAGTCACGCGACGATCTCGACCCCGACTCATCGGTGTGGGAGGTCATCTCCGACGGCATGGACACGATCCCTCTCGGTGCAGCGGAGGTGAGCTCCCGCGCCTACGTGGGCCGGTTCAACTTCAACGGCGCCGACCAGCAGAAGCGGGTCTCGGAGCTGTCCGGCGGCGAGCGCAACCGGGTGCACCTGGCGCGGATGCTGCGCAGCGGCGGCAACGTGCTGCTGCTGGACGAGCCCACCAACGACCTGGATGTCAATACCCTGCGGGCCCTCGAGGACGCGGTGCTCAACTTCGCTGGCTGCGCGGTGGTGGTGAGCCACGATCGGTGGTTCCTCGATCGCATCGTTACCCACGTCCTCGCCTTCGAGGGCGACAGCGCCGTGCGTTTTTTCGAAGGCAACTACACCGACTACGAGGCCGATCGCCGGCGCCGCCTCGGCGACGAGGCCGCCCAGCCCAAGCGTATCCGCTATCGGTCGCTCACGCGATGACGGTCGCTCACGCGATGACGGTCGCTCACGCGATGACGGTCGCTCACGCGATGAC
>CAYFWA010000060.1:10534-16658 GCA_964346625.1 uncultured Myxococcales bacterium | reverse complement strand
GAGCCGGACGCCGGAGCCGGACGCCGGAGCCGGACGCCGGAGCCGGACGCCGGACGCCGGAGCCGGACGCCGGAGCCGGACGCCGGCGGCCGGCCTGCTATTTCCTGCAACCCGCCAGGGCCTGTGCTAAAAGAAGGCCCCATGAGACGGCTGGTCCCCCTGTTCGCTCTATCCACGCTTGCGTCGTGGCGCTGCACGCCTCCGCCAGTGCTCAGCGGGACGTGCGCCAGGGACACCGACTGTGGGGGCCGCCGGATCTGTCACCAGGGCCGCTGCCGGTCGCCCCGGGCGGTCTGCCGCTGCGGTGAATCGGCGCGCCTGGCCACGCCGAGGCCGCTGGATCAGCCCCGCGCCCGGCTGCGGCCCATCCCCCGGCCGTCACGACCCCCGGGGCCACCGCCGCTGGCAATCCGCGCCCCGCTGCCCGTCACCCCGGCGGCCATGTTCCGGCTGGACTCGCTGCGGCGGGGGCGCTCGGCCTACGCGGGGCCGGCCAAGCGACCCCAGCGCGCCTGGCGCCGCCGGCTGGGAGGCCGGATCTCCGCCAGCCCGGCGGTGGGCGTGGACGGCACCGTCTACGTCAGCAGCCAGTCCCGACGCATCGCGGCGTACACGGCCCGAGGCCGACTGCGTTGGCGATTCCGGGCGGGGGCCAGGGTGTGGTCGTCTCCCGCCCTGTCGCGCGACGGCGCCACCCTCTATGTGGGCGCCGACGACGACCACCTCTACGCGCTGGAGGCGGGCTCGGGCCGGCTTCGTTGGAAGACCAAGCTGGGCGACTGCCAGGCCGCGGCCCGCAAGAACCCCGAAGCGGTGCGCTGCGACGTGGACTCCTCGCCCACGGTGGGCCCGGACGGCACCGTCTACGTGGGCGGCGACGGGATCTTCGCGCTGTCGCCCCGCGGGAAGGTGCGCTGGCACTACGCCACCAACGAGCGGGTGCGCTCCTCGCCGGCGCTGCTGCCCAACGGCACCGTGGTGGCCGGGAGCCAGGACGACCGCGTCCACGCCGTGGACGCCCGAGGCAAACGCCAATGGATCCACCAGACCGGCGGCGACGTAGACTCCTCGCCCGCCGTGGGACCGGACGGCACCCTCTACATCGGCAGTGACGATGGCCGGCTGTTCGCGTTGCACCACGACGGCACCTATCGCTGGTCCATCCTGACCCGGGGTCCGGTGCGCGGATCCCCGGCCATCGGCGCTGATGGCACGGTCTACGTGGGCTCCCACGACGGGCGACTGTACGCGGTGACCCCGTCCGGCCGCGTTCGCTGGATGGTCCCCACCGGCCGGCGCATCCAGGCCTCCCCGGTGGTGGGAGCCGCGGGGCGGATCTACGTCGCCTCCCAGGACCGATTCCTGTACGCTGTGGCCCAAGACGGCGCAGTGCGCTGGCGCTGGCGCTTCCCCGCGGAGGTGGACAGCAGCGTGGCCATCACCCCGCAAGGCCGGCTGTATGTTGGCTGCGACGACGGATACCTGTATCAGTTGAAATGAGCGCTGACGCCCGACAGGAGCGTTCCGCGGCAAACCGTGCGCCCCGCGCGTTGGCCCTCCGCAACAGAGCAACAGAGCAACCGCGCACCCGAGCGCACGAGCACCCGAGCACACGAGCACGAATCCCCCATGAAGATCCATCGCGACGCGGTCCTGCACGCCTTGCAGGACGCAGCCCCCGAAGGCCTCAACCTCACCGACCTGGAGCGCCACCTGTCGCTCGGCCGCAGCCAGCGCGGCGAGTTGAAGGAAGCGCTGTCCACGCTCAATGAAGACGGACACGCCCACCGGGGGAAGGGAGGGCGATGGTTCGCCGAGGCGGCCCACCGGGCCGCGGCCGGAGACGCCCACCAGGGCGAGGGGACCCTGCGGGTGTTCCCCTCCGGACGCAGCGACATCCGCCCCGATGACGGCGGGCGCCCGGTGAAGGTGCACCGCCTGGATCGGGGCTCCGGCGTGGACGGCGACCACGTCCGCTTCCACGCCTGGGACGACTGGGATGGCGAGCATGGTCGCGTGGAGACGGTGGTGGACCGGGGGCGCGAGCGAATCACGGGCCGGCTGATCGCCGTGGGGAGCGCGTTTTTGCTCGAGGCCGATGATCCGCGGCTGCCCGGACCCATCGACGTCACGGAGGCGGCTGACGCGCGGCCCGGCGAGGCCGTGGTGGCCCGCATCCAGCAGTGGCCCCAGCACCCGGACGATGGTCTGCAGGTGACGGTCAGCCACCGCCTCGGCGACCCCCAGGATCCGCGCACCGAGGTGCGCAAGCTGCTCATCATGGAAGACATCGCCGAGAAACACTCCTCGGAGTTGCTGGCGGACGTGGCGCAGCTCGCGGTGGACGCGGCCGACCCGGCGGCCAGCGGCCGCACGGACCTGCGCGGGCTGGACTTCTACACCATCGACCCGGGCGACGCCCGGGACTTCGATGACGCCGTGTGCGTGGAGCCCCACGCCGAAGGATGGCGCCTCCACGTGGCGGTGGCCGACGTGTCGCACTACATCACCGCCGGATCGGTGGGGGATCAGGAGGCCCAGCAGCGGGCGCTGTCGGTCTACCTGCCCGACCGCGCCATCCACATGCTCCCCCCGACGCTGGCCACGGACATCTGCAGCCTGGCGCCGGGCGACGACCGCCTGGCCATGGTGGTGAGCATGACCGTGGACGCCGAGGGGGAGGTGGACGCCGAGGAGGTCTGCGCCGCGGTGATCCGCTCGCGCGAGCGCCTGACCTACGAGGGTGTGGCCCGGGTGCTGGCGGGTCGCTCGGATCAGGAGGGCGCCAGCAACGCCTGGCGCCAAGAGCTCGGGCTGCTCACCGCGGTGGCCGGCGCCCTGCGTCAACGGCGAATGCGCCGCGGAGGGTTGGACCTCGATCTGCCCGAGGCCCACGTCGTGCTCGACGAGGACGACCCCTTGGCCGTGCGCGACGTACGCCCCTCCAAGCCCGACCGCTTCATCCAGGAGGCCTACCGGCTCATCGAGGAGTGCATGGTCGCAGCCAACGAGGCCGTGGGGCGTTTTTGCGCCGGACGCGACATCCCCGTGCCCTGGCGGGTCCACGAGACCCCCTCCACCGAGCGACTGCGGGAGTTCGTGACCCTGGCCCGCGAGCTGGGCATCAAGCTCCGGATCAAGGGGGGCCCCACGCCGCAAACCTTCCAAAAGGCCCTGCACGCCATCGGCGACCACCCCGCCAAGAACCCCCTACAGATCGGCATCCTCCGCTGTCTGTCCCAGGCGGCCTACGACGCCACCAACGTGGGGCACTTCGCCCTGGCGGCCCCCGCCTACCTGCACTTCACCTCGCCCATCCGTCGCTACCCCGACCTGATCACCCACCGAGTGGTCAAGCGGTCGCTGGCCCAATCCGGCGACTTCGGCGGCGACGACCCCGCCCCCTTCCCCGAGTCGGCCACCATCCGGCAGATCGCCGTGCGCTGCTCCGAAGCAGAGCGCCGCGCCGCCGTGGTGGAGCGCAGCGTGGTGGACATGTACCGCGCCTGGGTGATGCGCGAGCGCGTGGGGGACGTGTTCGACGCCACCGTTACGGGAGTCATGGCCTTCGGACTGTTCGTTCAGGTCGGCGAACCCTTCGTGGAGGGGCTGATCAAGCGGGAAGCGCTGGGCCCCGATCACTGGGATCTGTCCGAGGGCGGCGCCTACCTGGTGGGCGCGCGCACGGGCCGCCGCTACGGGCTCGGAGAGCCCCTCCGCGTACGGCTCGTGGACAGCTCGGTGGTGCGTCGACAGATTACCTTCGAGCTCGAGACGCCGCCGGCGAAGGCCGGCCGCGGCGGCCGTCAAAGCAAGGATCGCAGCGACCGCAGCAAGGATCGTCGCGGCCGCAGCAAGGGCCGCCGCGGCCGTAGCAAGGGCCCCAGCGGCCGTAGCAAGGGCCCCAGCGGCCGTAGCAAGGGCCCCAGCGGCCGTAGCAAGGGCCCCAGCGACGGCGACGCCAAGCGCGGAAGCGGCTCCGGCGGGAAATCAAGCGGCGGCGAAAGCGGCGGGAACAAGGGGCGCAGCGGGAGGGCGCGATGAGCGACAGGGGCGCCCCGACCTCTTCCACCTCCCCCGGCGATGGCCTCCGCGAGCACGCTTCTTCTGAGCACCCGTCCCCCGCGCCCTCCCACCGCGAGCGCGCCGAGCAGACCGAGCACCGGGTGCTGGCGCCCCAGGCGTCCTTCGCGGATCAAGGGCGCGGCCGCGAGCGTGCGGAGGTCCCCTGCTCGGTGCGCACCGACTTTCAGCGCGACCGCGACCGCGTGATCCACACCAAAGCCTTCCGCCGCCTGACCCACAAGACCCAGGTATTCCTCAGCCCGGAGGGCGATCACTACCGCACCCGAATCACCCACACCCTGGAGGTGTCGCAGATCGCGCGCACCATCGCCCGCGGCCTGCGGCTCAACGAAGACCTCACCGAGGCCATCGCCCTCGGGCATGACCTCGGCCACACGCCCTTCGGCCACGCCGGAGAGGCCACCCTCAACGAGCTCGTGCCCGCCGGCTTCAGCCACTACCAGCAGAGCCTACGCGTGGTGGACCTGCTCGAGCGTGACGGCGCCGGGCTCAACCTCACCGAAGAGGTGCGCGACGGCATCGTGCGCCACTCCAAGGGCAAGGGCCCCATCCTGACCCGCGACCCCGAGCGGCTCCCCTACACCCTGGAGGGCCAGGTGGTGCGCCTGTCGGACCTCATCGCCTACGTGAACCACGACCTGGACGACGCCCTGCGGGCCCGGATCATCGATCCGGGCGCCCTGCCCCGGCCGGTGATCGAGATCCTCGGCCCCAGCATCCGCGCGCGGATCGCCCACCTGGTCTCCGACGTCATCGAGGCCTCGGATCTGGATCAGGAGGCGCGCATCCGCATGCACGAGCCCACTCACCAGGCGCTCCATGAGCTGCGGGCCTTCCTGTTCGCCCACCTGTACGAGAACCCCATCGTGCACGAGCCCTTCACCAAGGCGCGCGGGATCCTCACCGCTCTGTGGTCGGCCTATACCCGGGATCCGGACTGGTTCTATTCCACGGTGTGGCCCGACTGCCCCGAGGCCATCCGGGGAGACATCGAGCGCGCGGTGGCCGACTACCTGGCCAGCATGACCGACCGCTACGCCATTCGTTTGTGGCAGAAGATGTTCGTGCCCAAGCGGTGGGAGCTGATGTAGGATCGAGCCGTGATTGACGCCGACGACAGATACAACGCCGACGCTGGCATCCGGGTGCTCACCGAGCCCGACGAAATGCGGGCCCAGAGCCGCGCCTGGCGCGCGGCCGGGCAGACCGTGGGCTTCGTCCCCACCATGGGGTACCTGCACGAGGGCCATCTGAGCCTGGTGTCGCTGGCCGCCGAGCGCTGTGACCACACGGTGGTGTCCATCTTCGTCAACCCGGCCCAGTTCGGCCCCGGCGAGGATCTCGGCGCCTATCCGCGGGACCCCGAGGGAGACCTGGCCAAATCGGCGGCCGCCGGCGCGGAGCTGGCCTGGGTGCCTCCTACCGAGACGATGTATCCTCCCGGCTATCAGACCCGCGTGGAGGTCACCGAGCTGTCCAAGCCGCTTTGCGGCGTCAGCCGCCCGGTGCACTTCGGGGGCGTGGCCACCGTGGTGACCAAGCTATTCAACGTGGTGGAACCAGACCTGGCGATGTTCGGGGAGAAGGACTACCAACAGCTCCAGGTCATCCGCCGCCTGGTGCGGGATCTCGACTTCCCCATCGAGATCGTCGCCGGACCGACCGTACGCGAGCCCGACGGGCTGGCCATGAGCTCGCGCAACGCCTACCTTTCGGCGGCCGAGCGATCCCAGGCCACCTGCCTGGTGCGCGGCCTGCGCGAGGCCTGGCGGCTGTTCGACGAGGGGCAACGCGAGGCGGCGCCGCTGCTCGAGACCGTCCGGCGCACGGTGGCCAGCGCCCCCCTGGGCCGCGAGGACTACATCGAGCTGCGGGACGCCGAGACCCTCGAGGCGGTGGAGCGCGTGGAGGCGCGGGCGGTGCTGGCCCTGGCCGTGTTCTTTGGAAAGGCACGCCTCATCGACAACACGGTGCTCGGCGGAGACAACCGGCCGTGAGCGCTCTACCGCCGTCCGATCCGTCGTCCCATCCGTCGTCC
>CAYFWA010000060.1:0-10434 GCA_964346625.1 uncultured Myxococcales bacterium | reverse complement strand
GTCGTCCCATCCGTCGTCCCATCCGTCGTCCCATCCGCCCTCCGAACCGTCGTCCGATTCGCCGCCTGCGACGCTGAGAGAGCTCCAAGCGAAGCTCGAGGCCGAGGGGGTGCGCTGCGTGCCGGAGCTGCCCCTGTCCGAGCACACCACCTATCGCGTGGGGGGACCGGCAGACCTGGCGGTGTTCCCTCGCTCCCCCGAGCAGCTCGCCCGAATCAAGCTGGCGGTGGCGCCCACGGGGCTCCCGGTCACCCTGCTCGGCCTCGGCAGCAACGTGCTGGTGGCGGACCAGGGGATCCGTGGAGTGGTGGTGCTGCTGCGCGACCTCCATCACATCCAGGTCGACGGCACGGTGGTGCGGGCCGGCGCGGGGGCCGACTGCACGGCCGTGGCCGGCCGCGCGCTCGAAGCGGGGCTCGAGGGGCTGGAGTTCTTCCACCACCTGCCCGGCTCGGTGGGCGGCGCCGCCTTCATGAACGCCCGCGCCTTCGACCAGGAAATGAGCCAGGTGTGGCACGCGGCTCACCTGGTGACCGCTGAGGGCCAGTTGGTCGAGCGCCGGTATTCCCCCGAAGTGTTTCGCTATAAACACTCCCCCCTGCAGGAGAGCGGCGAAATCGCGGCCGAGCTCACCCTGCAGCTCGCCCCTGGCGCCCCGACAGCGATCGCGGCGCGCATGGAGCAAAACGCGCAACAGCGCCGGGAAAACGGCGAGTTCTGCTGGCCTTCCTGCGGGTGCGTGTTCAAAAACGACCGACGCATCGGCGTGCCCTCGGGTCGGCTCATCGATCAGTGCGGGCTCAAGGGCTTCTCCATCGGTGGAGCGCGGGTCTCCCCCCTGCACGCCAACTTCGTGGTCAACGCCGCGAAGGCGTGCGCCGCCGACCTGCGCGCCGTCATCGAGCACGTCCAGGCCGAGGTGGAGCGCCGCACCGGGCACCGCCTGGAGCCGGAGGTGCGTTTGCTCGGCCAGTGGTGAGCCCGATCGACCCAACGCATCCCGTGTTTCCCTGTATTCCCACCGCCTTCTAGCAGGCGCGAATCCGTGAGTCTTGTTACACGAGCCATGGTGGTTGCTCCCGGATCCCGGCGGCATTATGATCCCGGCACACTCGACGCGAGCGCCCCGCGCTTTGGATGTGCGAACAGAGCGCGGTCGCGAGGAACGTGATCGCGAGGAACGTGATCGCGAGGAACGTGATCGCGAGGGACGTGATCGCGAGGAACGTGATCGCGAGGGACGTGATCGCGAGGAACGTGATCGCGAAGGAGGAGTGGCGATGAGTCCCCAAGAGCGAAGACGAGCCGAACGAATCCCGGTGACCCTCCCCGCGGACCTGCGCTACGAGGGTCTGGATTGTACCGGCTTCACGGCGGACGTGAGCCGCACCGGGGCCTTTGTGAGGGCCGGGGACGAGGCCGATCCGTTGCTCGCGGTGATCCAGCCCGGCGACCTGGTACAGCTTCACCTATCACCCCAGGGCGGCGAGGCGCTGATCATTCCGGCGCGGGTGGTGCACAAGCAGGGTGCAGGCGTGGGGATCGCGTTTCACCGCGCCGAGCCCTCCTTCGAACGTCCCGTCCCTCACGCCCAGCTCTCCTGAGGGCTCGCGCAAGAATAAGGGCTCGCGCCGCGCCGCCGCCGCACCCCGGCCGCGTGCACCCCGGCCGCGCGAGGCGTAGGCGAGACGCTTCCTTCCACGCTTGACCCCACCGCGCCGCCAACCTACCATCCATGGGCCATTCAGGGTCGTCGACCGGTCGACCGCACGAGGCACGGAACCGTTCAGGAGTCTCGTAGGACCAAAAACGCGGTAAACGGTATATATGCGCATTTCCCTGCAGCGGCGCGAAGCCCAGGTGATTGGGGGTGAGCCCTGAAAAACCGGGCTTTTTCGGGGCGAGGGGGGATTGGACTTACCCCCCTGAACGTCTACGGAGGCACAAGGACATGGCTGAGGACAAGGACAAGACCGAATCGGTTTTACAGGACAAGATCAACGAGGTGAAGGCCAAGGAAGGCCAGGACTTGGAGATGCACTTCGACTCGGCGACCCATGCGCCGAAGCTCCAGGAGTGGATCGACGATTACGAGTCGGACATCCAGCTCTTCAAGGAGATCGTAGCCGACGAGACGGCTCCCTCCGAGCTGCGGCGCCTGATGGCCGGCGGGCTGATGTACGTGGTGCGCGTCATCGACCTGGTCCCCGACAGCTACCGGCCCGTGGGCACCATCGATGACACGCTGGTGCTGCGCATCCTGGCGGACCTCAGCGCCGAGTGGACCGCCGAGCTGCAAAACCCCAAGCACATGAAGGCCGTGTTCAAGCTGGCCAACGACGCCGAGACCATCCGCGAGTTCCTCGGCGAGGACACCTACCGCGAGCTGGAGAACTACGTCCGCGGGCAGCCTGACAAGGCCACCCACGGCATCACCGGCGCGGCGGCGGCCAAGGACGCCGCCGTGCGCAAGGAGCTACTCGCGCAGGTGGACGAGGAGCTCAAGAGCTTCCGGCCCGTGGCCATCGACGACGGGGCACGCGCCGAGCGCGAGCTCAAATCCTACCTGCACGCCAAGCTCGGAAAGTCATAGCCCCCGCCCGCTCCGATTTCTGCCGGGCCCCTGGCGGGCTTCATTCGTGAGCGACTCCCAAGGAAGTGCTACCATCGAAGCCATGCGCGAGCTGCTCGAAGCCTTCCTGTCGGATCTGCAGGGGGAAAAGCGCGCCAGCCCCCACACGCTGCGAGCTTACCGGCGAGATCTCGAGGGATTTCTCGACTATTGGAAACAAATGGAGCGCCCGCCAGTCACCCCGGCGCACCTTGACACGCTGGTGATCCGCGCTTACCTTGCGCACCAATCCGGAAGCGTGAGCGCCGCTACGGTGAGCCGGCGACTGTCTTCCATCCGTAGCTTCTGTCGCTACCTGGTTCGCTGGGAGCTCCTGGACCAGAACCCGGCGCGGTTGGTCTCCATGCCCCGGCGACCGCGACCGCTGCCCCACGCCCCGGAGGCCGAGATCCTGGAGGACCTGGTGGAGGCGCCGAACGAGGACACGCCCCTCGGAGCCCGAGACCAGGCCCTCCTCGAGGTGCTCTACGGGGCGGGCCTACGTCGCTCCGAATGTGTGGCGTTGAATCTGGCGGATCTGGAAATCGACATCGACATCGAAACCGACATCGAAACAGGCGGCGGCCCCCTTGCCGCCAGCCCTCCCGGTCCCACTCCGACGCCCGCCTTTGTGGAGCCCCTTTCCGCCGGCGGCGCGTCTCTGAGGGTCCGGCACGGCAAGGGGGACAAGGAGCGTCTGGTGCCCCTGGGACAGGCCGCGATCCACGCCCTGCGGCGATACCTGGCGCACCGGCCCACGCTGCTTGCCCGCGCCCGCGGTCGGGGAGCTCCCGACGCCGTGTTCCTCAACGCCCGCGGCGGACGCCTCAGCGGGCGCAGCGTCGCCCGGGTGGTGGACCGCTACCGGGCCACCGCCGGGCTGGCCCCTGAAGCCGGCCCCCACGCCCTGCGTCACGGATGCGCAACGCACATGCTGGACAGCGGTGCGGATCTACGGGCCATCCAGGAGCTGCTGGGTCACGCGAGCCTCAGCACGACCCAACGCTACACCCACGTGAGCGTGGGGCGCCTCATGCAGGTCTACGACGACGCCCACCCCCGCGCGAGACAGAAACGACGGAAGAAAGACGAATGAGCCCATCTCCCCTCCCGACGGTCCGCGCCACCACGGTGGTCGGCATCCGCAAAAACGGCGCCGTGGTCCTGGCAGGCGACGGCCAGGTCAGCATCGGTGACACCATCGTCAAGGGCTCGGCCCGCAAGGTACGCAGCCTCTCCGAAGGTCGGATCCTGGCGGGATTCGCCGGCTCCGCTGCCGACGGCATCTCCCTGTTCGAGAAGCTCGAAGGCAAGCTCAAGGAGTACAACCACAACCTCACCCGGGCCGCCGTGGAGCTGGCCAAGGACTGGCGCACCGACAAGGTGCTGCGGCGCCTCGAGGCCCTGCTCGTGGTGGCGGATCGCGTCCACCTGTACCTGATCTCGGGCACCGGGGACGTGCTCGAGCCCGACGGGGACGTCGTGGCCATCGGCTCGGGAGGGGGCTACGCCACCGCGGCGGCGCGCGCGCTGCTGGCGCACACGGAGCTGTCGGCCCGGCAGGTGGCCGAAGAAGCGCTGCGCATCGCCGCCTCCATCTGCGTCTACACCAACGAGGACCTCACGGTCCTCGAGCTGGAAACCCACTGAGCGCACGCTGAGGACCGCCCCCACCACCCGACGCGCGGTCCCACAGCGCTGGAAGGTACACCATGGAGTCCGTGCTCGAAGAAGCTGCCCGACTCACTCCGCGCGCCATCGTGGAGCAACTGGATCGCTACATCATCGGCCAGCAGGCCGCCAAGCGCGCCGTGGCGGTGGCGCTGCGCAACCGCTGGCGTCGTCAGCGCGTGCCCGAGGAGCTCCGCGACGAGATCGCTCCCAAGAACATCATCATGATCGGCCCCACCGGGGTGGGGAAGACCGAGATCGCCCGCCGCCTGGCGAAGCTCTCGCACGCCCCCTTCATGAAGGTGGAGGCCTCCAAGTACACCGAGGTGGGGTACATGGGCCGCGACGTGGACTCCATGATCCGCGACCTCACCGAGATCGCCGTGAACATGGTGCGCCAGGAGGAGGAGGTGCTGGTGCGCGACCGGGCCCGGGAAAACGCCGAGGAGCGCATCCTGGACCTGCTGCTCCCCGCCCCGGCCAGCCCCCAGGCCCGCTCCTTTTCCGACCGGCCGGGCGAGCCCGCCGCCGAGCCGCGCCCCGCGACCGCCGAGGGGCCGGACGCCACCCGCGAGAAGCTGAGAAAGCTGCTGCGGGCGGGCAAGATGGACGACCGCAAGGTGGAGATCGAGACCCAGGACTCCAACAATCCCATCGTGGAGATCATCTCCTCCAGCGGCGTGGAAGAGATGGGCTTCAACGTGGGCTCCATGTTCCCGGGCATGCGAGGCAAGACCAAGCAGCGCAAGGTCCACGTGCCCGAGGCCCTGGAGATCCTCACCGACGAAGAGGCGCAGAAGCTCATCGACATGGACAAGGTGGTGCGCGACGCGGTGACCCGGGTGGAGCAGGCGGGCATCGTGTTTTTGGACGAGATCGACAAGATCGCCGGCCGCGAGCGCGCGCAGGGCCCCGACGTCTCCCGCGAGGGCGTACAGCGCGATCTGCTGCCCATCATCGAGGGCTCCACGGTCACCACCAAGTACGGCCCGGTGAAAACGGACCACATCTTGTTCATCGCCGCTGGGGCCTTCCACGTGGCCAAGCCTTCGGATCTCATCCCCGAGCTCCAGGGCCGGTTCCCCATCCGGGTGGAGCTCAGCTCGCTGGGCGCCGAGGAGTTCGTGCGCATCCTCACCGAGCCCGACAACGCCCTCACCAGGCAGTACAGCGAGCTGATGGCCACCGAGGAGATCGAGCTGGACTTCCGGCAGGACGCGGTGGAAAAGATCTCCGAGCTGGCCGCCCGGGTCAACGAGCGCCACGAGAACATCGGCGCCCGCCGGCTCCACACCGTCATGGAGAAGCTGCTCGAGGAGCTGTCCTACGAGGCGCCGGACATCGGACGCCAGCAGATCACCGTCACCGAAGACTACGTGCTGGAGCGGCTCTCCGACATCCTCCACGACGAAGACTTGAGCCGCTACATCCTGTAGGGCGCTCGCGAGCCCCGCCCGCCGCCACGATCCCCCCCGGCCACCACGCTCCTTGTTTCCTCACATCGGGCCGCCCTGCCCGCGGACGGGCTACATCCATGAAACGGATCACGTCCATGACAATAAGCAATAAATTATTTTCTCTATCGGCAATATGTATTTTTCGGCCTACCCCCTTGTTTGGGCGGATTTCTTTGGTACTCTTGGTGAGTTGCGCGTAAAGTGGCCGAAAGGCGCTCACCGCGCTCCGCCGGATTCGTCGGCACGGAAGGAACGGGTCGTTGAGCTGGCTCGAAAACGTGCAATTTCAAGGGGTGGTGCCCGTCATCCGATCCATGGATGGCTTCGACGGGGTGAATCTCACACCGCAGGAAGGCTTCATTCTGTCACGCATCGATGGCCACTCTTCAGTAGACGACATCTGCATGCTGGCCGGTCTGGCGCGGAAGCAGACCCTGGCCGCCCTGGTCAAGCTCCACCAGTCGCAGCTCATCGAGATCCCGGGCGGGCCCGAGCCCGAACCCGCCGCGACGACCGCCCCTGGCGCGTCACCCGCGGCAACAGCCGGGCCCGAACCCACCGTGCCGACCCCCCCTGACGGGTCGCCCGCGGCCGCTTCCCAGCCCGAGGCCGCAGACCCCGGGGGACCCCTAGAGGATGAGGCCGGGGAGATCCCGGAGTTCTTTCCGGACCCCGCGTGCCAGATCCCCGAGCCAAGGCAACGCGAGATCCACCAGCTCTACCATCAGCTCGAGGACATGGACTTCTACGAGCTGTTGAGCCTGGAGCCGGGGTGCAGCGCCCGGGACGTACAGCGGGCCTATCGCAAGATCGCCCTCAAGTTCCACCCCGATCGCTTCTACGGCAAGGAGCTCGGCGAGTACAAGGGGCGGCTCGATACCATCTTTCGCCACATGAGCAACGTCGCCGACTACCTCGACGACGACGAGCAGCGCGCGAGCTACGAGACCGAGGCCGTGCTGCCCGCGCGCAGGGCCGGCACGGCGTCCCCTGCGGCGGTGACGCCGGCGCCCGACGCGAAGGCCGACGGCCGCGACGACGCGGCCCCTGATCCGGCAACCGGCTCGCAGAGCGCATCCGCGGCCAAGGCGCTCGACACCCAGGAGCGCGCCGCGATGCGGGCTTCCCGCAAGCTCAGCCGCGAGGAGCGGCTGAGGCGACTCGGCGGGGTCCTGGGGATGTCTACCCAGGAGATCAAGGCCGTGAAGCGCAAAAAGCGCACCCCGCGCACCGGGGAGGTCGCCGCTCAAACCGCCCCGGCCCTCTCGGAGGAGCGACAGCAACGCCTGGAAAAAGATCGGCGCCGCGCCACCAAGAAAGCGCTCAACCCCCTGGTGCAACGCAAGCAGAAGGCCAAGCTCCACTTCGACGAGGGCGTCAAGGCCATGCTCGCGGGTAAGTGGACCGCCGCCGCGAGCAACCTCAAGCTGGCCACCACCTTCGACCCCAAAAACAACGAATATCGGGAAAAGGAGCGGATCGCCAGCGCCCGGGCTCGCGAGGAGTCGGCCAAGTCCTACGCCAAGCGCGCCGCCTTGGAGGCGGGCGTGGGGCGGTGGGATGAGGCGGCCCGGCTCTACAAGATGGCCGCCGAGCGTCACGATAGCATCGACAACCTGACGCAGGCCGCGGACGCCCTCACCCGGCTGGGAGAATTGAAGCTCGCGGTGGAATATGCTACAAAAGCCAAGGATTTGGATCCCAACAGCGTCCCGGCCCGCCTCGCGTTGGCGAATGCATACTTGGCGGCCAGCATGCCGAAGAACGCCCGCCGAGAGGTCGACTACGCGCTCAAGCTGGATTCGGACAGCCGCGTCGCGAAAGCGCTTTTGAAGGAGATCCGTAAAAGGGACTGAGCGGGTTTCATTCGCGGCCTGGAGGATTGATCGTGCCCGAAAAAGTGATCGGCATCGACCTGGGAACCACCAATTCCTGCGTCGCCATCGTCGAGGGATCCACCCCCGTCGTCATCCCGAACCGGGGCGGGTACAAGACCACGCCCTCAATCGTCGCCATCGCCGAGAATGGCAAACAGTTGGTGGGACACATCGCCAAGCGGCAGGCCATCACCAACGCGGAGAACACCGTCTTCGCCACCAAGCGCCTCATCGGGCGCAAGTGGGACTCTCCCGAGATCCGCGCCGCCGCCGAGACCATGCCATACGAGCTGGCTGAGGGGCCGCACAACGACGTTCGGCTCAAGCTGCGCGACAAGGTCTACTCCCTGCCCGAGATCAGCGCCAAGATCCTCCAGGAGATGAAGATCGTCGCCGAGGACTACCTCGGGGAGGACGTAAACAAGGCCGTGGTCACGGTGCCGGCCTACTTCAACGACGGCCAGCGCCAGGCCACCCGGGACGCCGGCTCCATCTCGGGGCTCGACGTAATCCGGATCATCAACGAGCCCACCGCCGCCTCGCTGGCCTACGGGTTCGGCAAGAACGTGGAGCGGCGCATCGCGGTCTACGATCTGGGGGGCGGGACCTTCGACATCTCCGTGCTGGACATCGGGGATGGCGTGTTCAAGGTCATCTCCACCGCCGGGGATACGTTCCTCGGCGGGGAGGACTTCGACCGGCGCATCATCGACTGGCTGGTGTTCGGGTTCGCCAAGGAGCACAAGATCGACCTGCGCAAGGATCGCATGGCCCTGCAGCGGCTCAAGGACGTGGCCGAGAAAGCCAAGTGCGAGCTTTCCGCGGTGGCCGAGACCGAGGTCAACCTGCCTTTCATCATCTCCACCGGCAAGGCCGACGCCCTGCACCTGCAGCGCACCCTCACGCGGGACAAGCTCGAGGAGCTGACCATCGACCTCATCGAGCGCACCATGCTCATCTGCCGCCGCACCCTGGAAGAGGCCGACCTCTCGCCTCAAGACATCGACGACGTGGTGCTGGTGGGCGGCATGACCCGCATGCCCAAGGTGCAGCAGATGGTGGCGGAGTACTTCGGCGCCGAGCCCTGCAAGGGGGTCCACCCCGATGAGGTGGTGGCCCTGGGCGCGGCGATCCAGGGCACCGCGCTGCTGGAGGAGGAGACGGACATCCTCCTGCTGGACGTCACCCCGCACTCCCTGGGCATCATGGTGGCGGGCGGCGACTTCTATACGATCATCGAGCAGAACACCACCGTCCCGGTGTCTCGCCAGCACATCTTCACCACCATCCGGGACGACCAGACCTCGGTGAAGATCCTGGTGATGCAGGGTGAGAGCGACCGAGCCGAGGAAAACGAGCTGCTCGGCGAGTTCATCCTCACGGGGCTGCGCCGCGCGCCCAAGGGCGAGGTGGAGATCGCCGTGAAGTTCGAGATCAGCGCCGACGGCATCGTCAGCGTCTCGGCCCAGGACACCGAGACCGGACAGGAGCAGTCCATCACCGTCACGGCTACCTCGGGGCTCACCGATGAGGAGATCTCCGAGATGATCGAGGAGAGCCGCGATCAGCTCGTGCAGCGCCGGGACGCCGAGGAGACCGAGAAGCTGTCTCAGCAGGCCGAGCGGCTGATCAGCGAGATCGAGGGGCTTTTCCCCAAGGTGGAAGAGGTGATCGCCGGCAGCGACTTCGGCCAGGACGCCATGCGCAAGGCCCGCGCCGTGGTGGAGCGGGCCAACGCCGCCATGGAGATGAAGGAGGCCTCGGCGATCCAGGAGTCGGTGGAGGCCCTGAACCGGACGTACAACATGTTCAAGGGTGTCGTCTCCAAGACGCGCCTGAGTTAGAGAAAACCTCGACGGGGCACGCCAGACCGGGCGCCGCCCGTCGAGGCGACCCGCGTAGCGGCTCCGGGCAGGGCCGCGGGTCCGCGGCCAAAGAAGCGAGCGCAACGTGTCTACCGATCCCACCCAGGTTCGCCAGCTGGTCCTGCAGGGCCTGCACGAGATGCGTCGGGGCAAGGTCGGCAAGGCGCTGGAGCTCTGGCAGCAGGCCAGCTCGCAGGCGTCAGACCCGGACATGGACAACCCGGCCCAGGCCTATCACGACTACGTGAAGGCCAACCGCATCCGGTTGGCGGTGCACCTGGGTCGCAAGCCCCCGGTGGAGGGGCAACCGCTGGAGCTGCCCGACACCTGGCCCGCGCCTCCGGCAGGGCTCTGCGACCCTCCACCACCGCCGGACGCGCCCGCCGAGCCGGGCGGAGCCACCCCAGCCCTCGGGACCACCGTCCCCGGGGAGCCGGCTCCTGGGGCGTCCGCCCCCACACCAGAGACCCACGACGACGCGGCGCCCTACGGCGAGCTCGACCTCGAAGGCGCCGCGCTGATGGTCCCGCGTGAGCTCGCGGTGAACGGCACGGCGTCGAGCGCCGAAGAGTCGGAGCCCGACCCCCACGCCATGCACGGCTCGGACGAGTACGCCGTGCTCGAGATCGTGGTGGACGAGGACGAGGAGGACGAGGGGCCGGAGCACGAGCAGGAGCCGCGCCCCTCGCAGCCGGAGGCGGAGCCCGACCCCTCCTCGGGGGCGCTGCCCCCCCCTCCGGAGGCGCTGGACGCTCCCGAGCTCGATCTCGAGGCACCGCGCACGTCCCGAGAAGCCAGACCGGCCCAGGAGCCCCAGGACTACGTGCTGGACCGCTCCGCCTCCGAGCAGATCGACAGCATCGGCCTGGAGCGCTTTGCGGGGCCCACCGAGACCGCAGCGGAGGCTGCCGGACCCCCTCCCGTGCCCTCGTCCTCCCCGACCACGGCGCCTC
>CAYFWA010000059.1:0-17045 GCA_964346625.1 uncultured Myxococcales bacterium | reverse complement strand
CAGCCGGGCGCCTCGGCGCCCTGAACTGGACATCTTATTCGTGAGCGGGGCCTAAACGACGGCTCACGCCAAGAGTTTACGCAAAATCGCGTCGATCCTTGCCGCGCAAGAGGGCTTTGTCGAAAACAGTTTTTAATCTCAGTTGGTTACGCCGACGACCAAGCCTGCGTTTCCGCTCTGCTCCCATGGCATCGCCCGCTTGGACGAAACCATAGCATCGGAGCTTCACCCTGTCTATGAAGCCCCGTCTATGAAGCCCCTCTCCTGGGGCAGCAGCCCGACGCGTGAGGTGGATCGATGGCGTCTGGAACGGGGGCGGAAGCCGTCAGGGGCTCAAGGGGAAAGGAATCGAAATGGGGCTATTGCCCCATGCCCATGCCGCGGCGCTTAGGGCCCTGGTCAAAATTAATTCACCATCTGGCGCGCGATCCATCGCGGCTGGCTGCGTTGCTCCTCCGTTGCGTACGCCCAGTACGCGCCATCGTCGCGCCTTGCCAGCCGCGCGCCTCGCGCGCCAACTTGGCAAACTAATTTTGATCAGCGGCCTTACGGCGACGCATGCGCATCCCGCGACGGTTGCGACGACGCTCGCGCATCCCGCGGCGCACGCCCATGCCACGCCGGTTGCGGCGGCGCTCGCGCATCCCGCGGCGCTTACGCATCCCGCGGCGCACGCCCATGCCGCGACGGTCGACGCGGCGCATCCGCATCCCGCGACGCACGCCCATGCCGCGCTCGCCCATGCCCCGGCCGCGCAGCACGCGCATCCCGTCGCGCTCGCGCATCCGGATGCCCATGCCCCGCACGCCCATGCCCCGCACGCCCATGCCCCGCACGCCCATGCCCCGCACGCCCATGCCCCGGGCCCGGCGGCCGCCACGACGCCGGCCCCGCCGGCGCATCCGCACCTTCGGCCGCTTGGCCCAACGCTTGCGGCGCTGCTTGATCACCGCCTTGCGAAAGCGGCGCTGGTGCTTGTTTCGGCGCTTCATGCGCTTTTTGCGACGCTTGCGCCACTGCTTGTCACGATACCAGGTCCGGTCGGGGCCGGGGCCCAGCCGCCGCGCGGCCCGGTGGGCGCGCCGGCGCGCCCGCTTGATCTTGCGAACCCGACCGCGGTAGCGCGGGCGGTGATACACCGGTCCGTCATAGCCCGCGATCCGGGCGCGGCGACGCACGCGCCGCCGACGCTGCGGCTTGAGCTTGCGCTTGCGATAAAACGACGGGACCTCCACGTCGAGCTTTTTGGCGAGCTGTCGCCCGCTCGGGTGGTGCAGCAAATAGTGCCGGCGTAGCCGGCGAATCCGGCGGCGCCGAGGCTGGACCCGGCGGGCCCGTCGCAGTCGCCGCCGATCGACGCGCTTCATGACGCGCTCTTGTCGCTTGGCGATCTTCTCGAGCACCTTGGGGTCCAGCTTGTAGACCCCGGCCTCGGCGCGCGCCCGCATCAGGGCCAGCAGGTAGGCGTGGGCAGCGGCCCGCGAGCCCAGAAAACGCCGCTGCTGGAGCACCGACTCCTGCAGATCCACGTTGGCCTGCAGCTTGGGCTGGGCGACGGAGTAGACCTTCACCTCTTTGTTCTTGGCCGCGGTGGCCACCTTCTTTTCGAGCGTCTCGGCCTGCTTGTCCAGCTTCTCGTCGATGGGCTCGAGCTTTTCGTCCATCGCCACGAGCTTGTCCACCCGCTCGGCGTGGACCGTGGCGAAGCGGTCGGCCTGCTTGATGGCTCGCGCGTCCTCGCGTTCCAGCCAGTCGTCCCACTGGTCGGGCTGGTAGGCCGCCGGCGACGCCGGGGGCTTGCCAAAGGGCACCTCCACCACCTTGCCGGCGGGCAGCGCCAGGGGCTTGGCGTCCAGCTTGGCCACGGGCACCACCTCCACCTTGCCCTCGGACACGCCCACGCGGGAGGCGCCCGAAAGCCCCACGCCCACCGAGAGCACCGTACCCTGCACGTGGGCCACCGAGCTCGGGGTGTACACCGAGAAGGGGCCCTGGCCTTGGTCACGCTCGGCCACGTCGAAGGCCACCGCGCCAGCCATCACCGTCACCGAGGGCGCCGGGGCCTTGATGTCCTCCGAGCTGTTCACCGTGACCGCGGACTCGGGGGCGAGCTGCACCGAGGAGTTGTCCCACATGGCCAGGGTGGCCTCCCCGTCGGCGCCCACGCGCACCGCGTCCTCGGCGAAGACCTTGTCGTCCTTGGCCACTTTTTCGAACCCCTCCAGACCGGCGCGCCGGATCTCCACCGTGCCCTTGGCCAGCGAGATGATCCCCTCGGGGACCTCGTCCTTGTTCGCGCGCGGCGGAGGGGCCTTTTTCGCCTCCCGACGGGCGTCGCGCGCTGGCCGGTCCATGGCCCCGGGGTCGGCCATGGCGGCCATCGCGCCCTTGGCCTCGCCCTTGCCTTCGTCTTCTTGCTTCTTCTTGCAGCCGGGCGCCCCCCCCGCGACGACCAACAGCGTGGTGAGCCCGGCGAGCATCCTGATGCGTCTCATGCGTCACTCCTTCGACCAGCAACCTCTGGCCCGATGACCCGCTCCGGTTTCTTGATTCGACCTACTGACGATAACACACGGCTCACTGCGCACCCAGCCCCCAAATGCCGTGAAACGAGCCAGCGGACAGAAACCAACGTATGAAAATGGGAACAGCTGAAAATGGGTTGCTCGGCGGGCCCGCCGGGGGGGGGGATGAGCCCCCGGGGTCACGCCCGCCCCCTCTCGACGACCGGTCAGCTACCGGTACTTGCGGGGCACGGTGTAGGTGAACGAGGTGGTGTTCTTTTTGCCGTGGGCCTGGATGATGAGCACGCCGCCCTTACAGCCGGCGGGCACGAGGGCCTTGACCCGGGTCTTGGACACGGGCTTGAGCACCAGCTCCACCCGGCCGTACTTGCGGTGGTGCAGCCAGGCCTTCTGCAGCCGGTCGAGGTTGTGTCCGGAGATGGTGACCCAACGCTTGGGGGGCCCCCGATCCGGATACATGTCCACCACCCGGGGCTTGGGCTTGCGGATCCGGAAGGTCTTGCCCCACCGCCCTGCCTTGCCGTAGCAGCGCACCTCCAGCCGACCGCTGCGAGCCTGCTTGGGGATCCGCACCTTGAGCCGCGTCTCGGACTTGCGCTCCACGTCAAAGGCCACCCGGCGGCCAAAGCGCACCACGGGCTTGGGGCAGAAGTCCTTGCCGCGGATGGTGATCACGTCTCCCCACCACCCCTTGCCCGGCTTCACTCGCGTGATCCGCGGTACCGGGAAGGCCAGGGTGAACTTGTGCTCGGTGACCTTGCGTCGCCCGCGGGTGCGCACCACGATGGGGCCCGTCTTGGCGCCCTTGGGCACCTTGATGCGGACCTCCACGTCGCTGATGCGGCGCACCTCGGAAATGGGCTTGCGGCCGATCCAGAACCGATCGCGCTTGCGGAAGTTCTTGCCGGTGAGGGTCACCCAGGTCCCCCAGGGGCCCCGCTTGGGATAGATGGACACGACGCGAGCGTAGGGCGCCTCGATGCGGAGCCGACCCGGCACGCGGACCTTGTGGTTGTGACAGCGCACCCGGAACACGCCGCCCTTCGAGCCTCGCGGCACGGTGACCTTGATGCTCTTGGCGGTGGAGTCCACCACCGGCGCGCTCTGGCGCCCGAGCCGCACCACCGGGGCGTCACAGATCTGTGAGCCCTCGAGGGTGACCACCTCGTTGTACCAGGCCTTCTTGGGCTCGAAGCCTCGGAGCTTGGGCTTGGGCCACCCCACGCGGATCTCGAAGCGGGTGGAGATCTTACGCCCGAAGGTCTGGTGCACGAGGGTGCCCTTCATGGGCTTTTGGGGCAGGGTCACGCTCACGCGCTTGCTGCTCTCGAAGGCCGTGGGCAGCCGGCGCTCGCCCAGATAGAAGCGGTCCGAGGGGCGGAGGTTGAAGCCATGGATCTCCACCCGGCTGCCGGGCGGGGCGAAGGTGGGCGTCACCTTGCGAACGCCCGCCTTGGGGGCCTCGAGGCGCAGCTCGCGCGGGTAGGTCTTGCGCCACTTGAGGCACTGCACGCTGAGCTTGCCCGCCCGCGCGCCCTTGGGGATCTGCACCGTCACTTCCCGCGAGCCCTTGCGCCGAACCACCGGCAGGGTCCGGCCGCCCAGCCGGACCTTGATCATGGGGCAGAAGTTGCGCCCCCGGATCGTGACATAGCTGCCGTACCAGGCCGCGCGCGGGGCGAAGCCGGTGATCACCGGGGGCCGATACACGGTGTAGCGGAAGCCGGCCTTGAACCGCTTGCCAAAGGACTCGTAGTATAGCGGCGCGGAGCGCGCCCCCTTGGGGACGTAGACCCGCACCTGGCGGTTGGACCGGAACTTGGTGCGCAGGCGCCGATTGCCCAGCCAGAAGCGATCCTTGCGCGTCAGGCCCATGCCCTGCACGGTGATCCACCGCCCCGCCTTGCCCGCCGAGGGGCTGATGCCCGTCACCTCCGCGTAGGGGGGCTCCACCACGAAGTCGGTGCCGTGGGTCACCCGCTTGCCGAAGCACTCCACCTCGAACTGGCCGGTGGAGACGCCCTTGGGCAGCTTCACTACGAGCCGGCGGTCGCCGCGCCGGCGCAACACCTTCACCCGGGTCCCGTCCAGATAGACCTTCGCCTTGGGACAAAAGGACAGTCCCTGGAGCGTGACCCGATCGCCGAAGTATCCCTTCTTTGGAGAAAACATTTTGATCACGGGGAAATTCGCGACCTTGAACCGAAGCCGGGTGCGGTGGCGTCGCCCTCCGTGGGCGTAGCCGAGCCGACCGCCGCGCAGCCCTTTGTGGATGAGCAGCTTGTAGGCGGTGCGGCTCACGTACTGCTTGCGCACCCGCTTGCGACCGATCCAAAAACGCATGTTTCGGGGCAGGTGCTTGCCCTTCACCGTGACCCAGATGCCCGGGGGTCCGCTGCGGGGCTGCAGATCGGTGACCACGGGCTTGTTTTTGACCTCGAAGCGCACCGGGGCGCGGAGCTGGCGGTCGCCGATCTTGATCTCGAACCAGCCGGAGCGGCTGTTTTCGGGGATCCGCGCCACGATGACGCGGTTGCCGACGCGTAGCGGCTCGATGAGCTGGCCGTCGTAGTAGACCTTGGCGTCCTTGGAGAAGTTGTAGCCCATGAGCCGGACCTTGGTCCCCCAGGGTCCCTGGGTCGGCGTGATCTTATTGAAGTTCCAGACCCGGGCCTCGGCCGGCGAGCCGGCCGCCCACCCCAGCCCCAGCGCCATCACGCCCGCAGCAAAAACCAGACGATGTCTCATATGCGGTTCCTTTTCATCACATCCAGCACTCGGCACTGACCCGCGGAGCCGGACCGATATTCAAGCCTGACCGCGTCGGAGGCGATCCGCCGGTGGCCGAGGACCCCAAAAACACCAGCAGCCCGGCTGCCAGTGAGTTGCGGCCGGGCTGCGCTCGTCTCGAGAGGCGGCAATCGGATTCGAACCGATGAATGGAGGTTTTGCAGACCTCTGCCTTACCACTTGGCTATGCCGCCACAACATTCGTCCTGCCGTCTTGCACATCCGGCGCGCGATCGAACAGCGACCCCGCCCCAGACGTCGCCATTGGCTGCCCACCCACCTGCACCGGCTCGCGCCACGGCAAGGCTCGTCACGACCCGGGTCTCATAGCAAACGGCCCAGCCCGAGTCAAGTCATTCATATCACTACGGCTTGAAAGGTTTGAGCGCCCCGCGTCGGCGGCGTCGATCCACCTCGGCCCGCAGGTGGTGCAGAAGCTGCTCGGTCCCCCAGACGATCCCCTTGTTGAGCTTGGCCCGGCTGATGTGGTTGTCGGGCACCGCCTGCATGGAGCACACCGCCAGGGTCCAGCCCTTGCCCCAAGGCAAAAGCGACATGGTCCCCCAGTATCGAGACATGGAGCCTCGGTGGCGCACCCAGTGCATGTGGTAGGCCCCGTCCGGCGTCTGAGTCCAGTCGTACTTGACCGCCACCCAGGCGTTGGCCACCGGCCAGGGCAGCGACAGGATCACCAGCACCCACAGCTCCTGCTTCCCTCGCCGCCGCACGATCCGGGAGCTTTTGACCTTGGGCATGAAGTTTGCTTGGCGGTTGAAGTCCATGAAGGTGCTCATCACCTGATTCGGCGGCGAGGAGATGAGCAGCAGGCCGGTGGGCTGCCAAAAGGGTCGGGACTTGTCCACCCGCATCACCAGCTTCCAGTTGGCCAGGGCCAAGCGGTCGAAGTAGGACAGCTTGACGCCCTCGTTCTTCTTCGCGGCGGCGCGGCCCGGCCGGGCCGGTGCCAACGTGAACGAGAGACCAAGCGCGATGATCAGCAGGCGAATCACGGTGATATCGACGGTGTGGGCTGCGGGGTATTCACGGCGGAGCGCGACCAGGGTCCCATCGGTTCCCGCCTCCGTTGCGCCAGAAGGTCTCCGCCGCCGCGACTACAGATCCTCCTCCTCGGGGATGGAGGCGGCCTCGGGCACGAGGTCCTCGTAGGGCACGTCCGGCTCGTCCACCTCCAACGACAGCCGCTTGTAGACCGGCAGGCCGGTGCCGGCCGGAATCAGCCGTCCCATGATCACGTTTTCCTTGAGGCCTCGCAGGAAGTCCACCTTGCCGTTGATGGCGGCCTCGGTGAGCACCTTGGTGGTCTCCTGGAACGAGGACGCGCTGATGAAGCTGTCGGTGGACAGCGAGGCCTTGGTGATCCCCAGTAGCAGCGGCTCGCCCAGCGCCGGCTGTCCGCCCTCGGCCATCACGCGATCGTTTTCCTCCTCGAAGACCTGTCGCTCCACTTGCTCGTCTACCAGGAAGCTGGTGTCGCCCACGTTCACCACGCGGATGCGGCGCAGCATCTGACGGACGATGACCTCGATGTGCTTGTCGTTGATCTTCACGCCCTGCAGCCGATAGACCTCCTGCACCTCGTCCACCAGGTACTTGGCCAGCGCCTTTTCCCCGAGCACCTTGATGATGTCGTGGGGGTTCTCGGCGCCGTCCATCAGCCGCTCCCCGGCGCGGACGCGGTCCCCCTCGCGCACCGAGATGTGCTTGCCCTTGGCGATGAGGTACTCCTTGGGCTCGCCGACCTCAGGCTTGATGATGACCTTGCGCTTGCCCTTGGTGTCCTTGCCGAAGTGGACCACCCCGTCGATCTCGGCGATCACGGCGTGCTCCTTGGGCTTGCGGGCCTCGAACAGCTCCGCGACGCGGGGTAGACCGCCGGTGATGTCCTTGGTCTTGGTGGTCTCCCGCGGGATTTTGGCGATGACGTCGCCGGCCTGGCAGGGCTCGCCCTCCGCGACGAAGATGTTGGCGCCCACGGGCAGGAAGTAGCGCGCCTCGGCCTCGGAGCTCGGCAGCCTCTTGGTGGTGCCCTTTTCGTCCTTGATGGAGATGCGGGGCCGGGTGTCGGCGTCCCGCGACTCGATGATCACCTTGCGCGACAGCCCGGTGACCTCATCGAGCTGCTCCTTCATGGTGACGCCCTCGATGACGTCCCCGAACTTCACGATGCCTTCCACCTCGGTGAGGATGGGTACCGAGAAGGGGTCCCACTCCGACAGCATGGTCTTGGGCTGTACGAGATCGCCCTCCGCCACCAGCAGCTTGGAGCCGTAGGTGAGCTGATAGCGCTCCCGCTGACGCCCGGAGTCGTCCTGCACGATGATCTCACCGTGGCGGTTCATCACCACGGCCTTGCCGTCGCGCCCCATCACCGTATCAGCGCCCTCCAACCGGATGCGCCCCGCGTAGTTGCACTCCAGGGTGGAGGCCTCCCGCGACACCTGCCCGATGCCGCCGATGTGGAACGTCCGCATGGTGAGCTGGGTGCCCGGCTCGCCGATGGACTGCGCCGCGATGACTCCGGCGGCCTCGCCCACGTTGACGATAAACCCGCGAGCCAGGTCCCGCCCGTAGCACAGCACGCAGATCCCGCGCTTGGCCTGGCAGGTGAGCACGGAGCGGATGTAGACCCGATCGATGCCCGCAGCCTCGATGAGCTTGACCCGCTCCTCGTCGATCTCCTCGTCGGTTCGCACCAGGATCTCGTCGGTGTAGGGGTGGCGCACGTCCTCCAGGGCGATGCGGCCCAGGATGCGATCGCCGAGCTTCTCGATGATCTCACCGCCCTCCACCAGGGCGGTCATCTCGATGCCTTCCAGGGTACCGCAGTCGAACTCGGTGATGGTGGCGTCCTGGGCCACGTCCACCAGACGCCGGGTCAGATAACCGGAGTTGGCGGTCTTGAGCGCCGTATCCGCCAGGCCCTTGCGCGCCCCATGGGTGGAGATGAAGTACTGCAGCACGTTGAGCCCCTCACGGAAGTTCGTCGTGATGGGGGTCTCGATGATCTCGCCGGAGGGCTTGGCCATGAGGCCGCGCATCCCGGCAAGCTGCTTCATCTGCTGCTTCGAGCCCCGGGCCCCGGAGTCGGCCATGATGTAGATCGGGTTGAGGCTGGGGGTGATGCGGGAGGCCCCGGAGTCCTCGTCCATCACCTCCTCGCTCCCGATCTCGGTCATCATCTCCTCGGCCACCGCCTCGGCGCACTGAGCCCAGATGTCCACCACCTTGTTGTAGCGCTCGCCGTCGGTGATGAGCCCCTCGGTGTACTGGTCCTCGACCTCCCGCACCTCCGACAGCGCAGTGTCGAGCATCTCGGTCTTGCGGCGGGGAATCTTCAGGTCGTCGAGGCAGATGGAGATCCCCGCTTTGGTGGACTCCTGGTAGCCCAGGGTGCGAAGCCGGTCGCACAGCAGGATGGTCTTTTTCTGACCACAGCTCCGGTAGCAGGCGTCGATGAGCTCGGCGGTCTGCTTCTTGCCCATCACCCGGTTGACCAGCTTGAAGGGGAGCTCGTCTGGTACCACCTCGTAGATCAGCACCCGCCCCACCGTGGTCTCCACCCTCTCGCCACCGATGCGGAGCTTGCAGGCCGCCTGCAGGTCGATGCTGCCGTGATCGTAGGCCATCCGCACCTCCACCGGGCTGGAGAAAACGCCGGTTAACTGGTCGGCCTCGGTGCGCTCCGGGTTGTACTCCCCCTTGGCGAAGGGGCGCTGCCGGGTCATGTAATACAACCCCAACACCACGTCCTGGGTGGGGATGATAATGGGTTTGCCGTTGGCCGGGCTCAGGATGTTGTTGGTGGACATCATGAGCACCCGGGCCTCCATCTGGGCCTCGGTGCACAGCGGGACGTGGACCGCCATCTGGTCGCCGTCGAAGTCGGCATTGAAGGCGGCGCACACCAGGGGATGGAGCTGGATCGCCTTGCCCTCCACCAGCTTGGGCTCGAAGGCCTGGATGCCCAGCCGGTGCAAGGTGGGGGCCCGGTTGAGTATCACCGGGTGCTCCTTGATCACCTCCTCGAGGATGTCCCAGACCTCGGGGCGCTCCTTTTCCACGAGCTTCTTGGCGCTCTTGATGGTGGTGACCAGGCCCCGCTCCTCGAGCTTGTTGTAGATAAAGGGCTTGAACAGCTCGAGGGCCATCTTCTTGGGCAGCCCGCACTGGTGCAGCTTGAGCTCCGGCCCCACCACGATCACCGAACGGCCCGAGTAGTCCACGCGCTTGCCCAGCAGGTTCTGGCGGAACCGCCCCTGTTTGCCCTTGAGCATGTCCGACAGGGACTTGAGGGGTCGTTTGTTGGGGCCGGTGATGATCTTGCCCCGGCGGCCGTTGTCGAAAAGCGCGTCCACGGCCTCCTGCAACATCCGTTTCTCGTTGCGGATGATGATGTCGGGAGCGTTGAGCTCCTGCAGCCGCTTGAGGCGGTTGTTGCGGTTGATCACCCGGCGGTACAGATCATTGAGGTCCGAGGTGGCAAAGCGTCCTCCGTCCAGCGGCACCAGGGGCCGTAGGTCCGGCGGAATCACCGGCAACACCTGCAGCATCATCCAGTCGGGGCGGTTGCCCGAATCCTTGAAGGCGTTGACCACCTTGAGCCGCTTGGCGATCTTCTTGCGCTTGGCCTCGCTTTTGGAGTCGCGCATCTCCTGGTGCAGCTCGGTGGAGAGCTGCTCGATGTCCAACTCCCCGAGCAGGCGGTGAATGGCGTCGCCGCCCATGCCCGCCACGAAGGCATCCTCCCCGAACTCGTCTAGGTAACGCTGGTACGCCTCCTCGGTGAGAATCTCTCCCTTGGCCAGGGGCGTCTGGCCGGGATCGGTGACGATGTAGGCCTCACAGTACAGGATCCGCTCCAGCGGCTTGAGCGAAATGTCCAGCAGGTTGCCAATCCGAGACGGGAGGCTCTTGAGGAACCAGATGTGGGCCACGGGCGTCGCCAGGTTGATGTGGCCAAGCCGCTCGCGACGTACCTTGGACGGGATCACCTCGACGCCGCACTTCTCGCAGACGACGCCGCGGTGCTTCATCCGCTTGTACTTGCCGCAGTTGCACTCGTAGTCCTTGACCGGCCCGAAGATCTTCGCGCAAAACAGTCCATCGCGCTCCGGCTTGAAGGTCCGGTAGTTGATGGTCTCCGGCTTGCGCACCTCGCCGTGGGACCACTCGCGGATGGTCTCCGGCGAGGCGAGGGAGATCCGGATCGCGTTAAAGCTCAGGGGATCCTTCGGCTTCTCGAAAAAGCTGAAAATGTCTTTCATGACCGCCCTTGTATTGCCCGTCCCCAGGGACGGGCGCTGGGATCTCCGTCGAGGCTCGCTGGAGCCTCGGCCGGCGGAGCTCACCCCGCCGCGGTTGGAGATCACTCCTTCATTGCACCACCATCGGGTCGCTAAAACAGCATCGCCCCCGCCGGCGCGCCCGGGGCGGCGGCCGCCGGGGTGGGCGTGGGCGACTCCTCGATGAGCTCCACGCTCAAACACAGGCTCTGGAGCTCCTTGATCAGCACGTTGAACGACTCCGGCAACCCGGCCTCCAGGGAGTGGTCGCCCTTGACGATGGACTCGTACATCCGCGTGCGGCCCACCACGTCGTCGGACTTCACGGTCAAAAACTCCTGCAGCCCGTGGGCCGCGCCATAGGCCTCCATGGCCCAGACCTCCATCTCGCCGAGCCGCTGTCCGCCGAACTGGGCCTTGCCACCCAGCGGCTGCTGCGTCACCAGCGAGTAGGGCCCGATGGAGCGCGCGTGGATCTTGTCGTCCACCAGGTGGTGCAGCTTGAGCATGTACATGATGCCCACCGTGACATCCCGATCGAAGGGGGCCCCGGTGCGCCCGTCGAGCAGCACCGTCTGGCCGTTGGCCGACAGCCCCGCCATCTCCAGCAGCTCCTTGATCTCGGACTCGCTGGCCCCGTTGAACACCGGCGTGGCGACGTGCACGCCGGTGCGCAGGGTCCCCGCCATCCGCCCCACGTCCTCATCGGGGAGGGCCTCGATGAACTCGTGAGCCCGCGGTGAGGGGTAGAGCTTCATGAGCTGCTGGCGCAGCACGTCGGGGCTCCACTGGGTCTGCAGGTAGGCGTCCATCTGCCGGCCGAGCTCGTGGGCCGCCCAGCCGAGGTGGGTCTCCAGGATCTGCCCCACGTTCATGCGCGAGGGTACGCCCAGGGGGTTGAGCACGATGTCCACCGGCGTCCCGTCGGGCAGGTAGGGCATGTCCTCCACCGGGAGGATCCGGCTGATGACGCCCTTGTTGCCGTGCCGGCCCGCCATCTTGTCTCCCACCGACATCTTGCGCTTGATGGCGACGTAGACCTTCACCATCTTGATGACGCCCGGGGGCAGCTCGTCCCCCCGGCTCAGCTTGGCAATCTTCTCCTGGTAGCGCGTCTCGATGGAGCTGATCTCCTCCTCCAGCCGCCCCAGGAGCTGCTCGAGCATGTTCGGCGTCGCGGGATCGCCCCCCACGAGCTGGATGGCGGGCCAGTAGCGTGCCGGGACATCGTCGAGCAGCTCCTCATCGAGCTCCTTGCCCTTGGGGATGAGCACCTTGCCCCGCTCATCGGTGAGCCGGGCGCCGGTCTTGCGCCCCAGCAGCAGGCGCCGCATCCGACCGTAGTAGCTCTGGCTGACGATCTTCTTCTCGGTGCGCTCGTCGTTGAGCAGCTTCTCGCGCTCTTGATCCTCGATGTCCTTGGCACGCTCGTCGCGCTCGGCGCCCTTGCGCGTGAAGACCTTGGCGTCGATGACGATGCCCTGCACCCCCGGCGGCACCCGCAACGAGGAGTCCCGCACGTCCCCGGCCTTCTCGCCGAAGATGGCCCGCAGCAGCTTCTCCTCCGGGCTGAGCTGGGTCTCGCCCTTGGGGGTGATCTTGCCCACCAGGATGTCGCTGGACTTGACCTCGGCCCCGATGCTGACGATCCCGCTCTCGTCGAGATCCTTGAGCGCCTCCTCCCCGACGTTGGGGATGTCGCGGGTCACCTCCTCCTTGCCGAGCTTGGTGTCCCGCGCGACGCACTCGAACTCCTCGATGTGGATGGAGGTGTAGACATCCTCGGCCACCAGTCGCTCGGAGACCAGGATGGAATCCTCGAAGTTGTAGCCCCCCCAGGGCATGAACGCCACCAGGGCGTTCTGACCGAGGGCGAGCTCCCCGAGCTCGGTGGCCGGGCCGTCGGCGATGACGTCGCCGGCGTTGACCCGCTCCCCCTTGGCCACGATGGGCTTTTGGTTGATGCAGGTGTTTTGGTTGGAACGCTGGAACTTCACCAGGTTGTAGATGTCGGGCTTGACCTCGGCGACGTCGAACTCGCCCTCGTGCTCGAAGGGCCGGATGACGATGCGGCCGGCGTCCACCGACTCCACCACGCCGCTACGACGGGCCACGCCGGTGACGCCGGAATCCCGCGCGACGATCTTCTCCATGCCCGTGCCGATGAGCGGCGAGCGCGTCCGCACCAGCGGCACCGCCTGCCGCTGCATGTTGGAGCCCATCAGGGCGCGGTTGGCGTCGTCGTTTTCCAAAAACGGAATCAAGGCCGCGGCCACCGACACGAGCTGGTTGGGCGAAACGTCCATGAGGCTGATGTTGTCGCGCCGGGTGATGGTGGAGTCCCCATCGTAGCGCGCGAACACATCCTCGTTTTTGAACTTGCCGCGCTTGTCGGTCTCGGCGTTGGCCTGCGCGATGTAGTGCCCCTCTTCCTCGAGGGCGGAGTAGTGCTTGACCTCGTCGGAGGGCTTCGCGCCGTGCACCGAGCGGTAGGGGGTCTCGATGAATCCGAAGTCGTTGACCCGCGCGTAGGTGGACAGCGAGGCGATGAGACCGATGTTCGGCCCCTCCGGCGTCTCGATGGGACAGATCCGGCCGTAGTGCGTGGCGTGGACGTCTCGCACCTCGAAGCCAGCCCGCTCCCGGGTCAGCCCGCCGGGTCCGAGGGCCGACAGGCGACGTTTGTGGGTGACCTCACTCAGTGGGTTGGTCTGGTCCATGAACTGGCTGAGCTGCGAGGAGCCGAAGTACTCCTTGACCACCGCGGACACCGGCTTGGCGTTGATCAGGTCGTGCGGCATGAGCGTCTCGATCTCCTGAGACATGCTCATGCGCTCCTTGATGGCCCGCTCCATGCGGACCAGGCCGATGCGGTACTGGTTCTCCAGCAGCTCCCCCACCGCCCGCACCCGGCGGTTGCCGAGGTGATCGATGTCGTCGATGGTGCCGTGACCGTTCTTGAGGTCGATGAGCACCCGCACCGTCTCCAGGATGTCGCGGTTGGTGAGGACGGTGTTCTCGAGGGGCTCGTCGATCCGGAACTTGTAATTGAGCTTGAGGCGACCGACCTTGGACAGGTCGTAGCGCTCCGCGTTGAAAAACAGGTTCTGGAAGAAGTTGTCCGCGGTCTCCGCGGTGGGGGGATCGCCGGGGCGCAGGCGCCGGTAGATCTCCATTACCGCCTCTTCGGACGTGGCCACCTTGTCGGCCAGCAGCGTATCGCGCAGGTAGGAGCCCACGTTGAGGTTGTCGATGAACAGCACCCGGAACTGCTTGACCTTGCGCTCCCGCAGCAGGTCCAGCTTGGCCTCGGTGATGTCCTCGTTGCACTCCACGAGCACCTCACCGGTCTCTTCATCCACTACGTCCTCGGCCGAGACCTTGCCGATGATGTCCGAGGTCTCCACGGGCAGCCGGTCTCGTCCCGAGGCCTTGAGCTTCTTGATGGCCGCCTTGGTGAACTTGCGGTTCCTGCGGACGATGATCTCCTTGGTCTCCGGATGACGGATGTCGCGCGTGGCGCGCTGGCCAGGGAGCAGGTCGTACTCGATGGACTTGTAGACCTTCGTCCGCCCTTTGAGATAGATCGTCTCGTGATCGTAGAAGTAGTTCAGCAGATCCTGGGTGGAGTAGCCCAGCGCCCGCAGAAGCGCGGTAGCGAACAGCTTGCGCCGCCGATCGATGCGGACGTAGATCAGATCCTTGGGATCGAACTCGAAGTCCAGCCACGAGCCCCGGTAGGGAATGACCCGCGCGGAGAACAGCAGCTTCCCCGAGGAGTGGGTCTTGCCCTTGTCGTGATCGAAGAAGACGCCGGGGCTGCGGTGAAGCTGGCTCACCACCACCCGCTCGGTTCCGTTGATGATGAAGGTCCCGTTCTCCGTCATCAGCGGGATCTCACCGAAGTAGACCTCCTGCTCCTTCATGTCACGGATGGAGCGCTCACCGGTCTCTTCGTTGGTGTCGTAGATCACGAGCCGGATCACCACCTTGATGGGAGCTGCGAAGGTCATGCCGCGCTGGCGGCATTCGTCCACGTCGTACTTGGGCTCCTCTAGGTGGTAGCTGACGAACTCCAGCGAGGAGTTCCCGCTGAAGTCGCTGATCGGGAAGACGCTCTTGAAAACGCCCTGCAACCCGATGTCCTCCCGCGCCTCCGGCGGATCCTGATCCTGCATGAATCGGAGGTAGGACCGCTTTTGGATATCGATCAGGTTCGGCAGCTCGACCACGTGCTCGAGCCGGGAAAAATCCTTGCGAACCCGAAAACTCTTCTGGATCACTGATGCCATGTGACCCGCCTCCTGAACGCAGAAAAGCGGTACCCAGAGGGGCTGCGGACAGATCCCTCCGAATACCGCTCTCTACGCGGTCTTTCAGGACAACGTAAGTGCACCTGCACGTTCAGAATGAACATGCGGGCGCTACTTGATTTCCACGGACGCTCCAGCTTCTTCGAGCTTCTTTTTGGCCTCTTCGGCCTCTTCCTTCGGAATGCCCTCCTTCACCGGACTGGGCGCCCCGTCCACCAGCGTCTTGGCCTCCTTGAGCCCCAAGCTGGTGAGCTCGCGGACAGCCTTGATGACCTGGATCTTCTTGTCGCCGGCCCCCGTGAGCACGACGTCGAACTCGGTCTGCTCGGCCTCGGCCTCGGCGCCACCGCCTTCGGCCGGAGCGGCCATGGCGCCCGCCACGGCCACCGGCGCGGCCTCCACGCCCCAGGTCTCCTCGAGCGTCTTGACCAGCTTCGCCAGGTCCATCACGTTCAGGTTGCTCAGGTACTCGATGACCTGTTCTTCGGTGACAGCCATTTTATCGCTCCTCCTAGCAGGATTCTTTCAGCGCGCAACAGCGGACCCCGCGGGGGTCCGGTGGGCGCGCGTGTCCTTGACACGATGGGTCGAAGCGGAGCGTCCGCCCCGGCCATCGATCGGTTCTCGGTTCAATCTTCCAGCTCGCGCTTGCGCGCCTCGAGCACCATCAACATCCGCTGCGGCGCCGCCTGCAGCAGCCGCAGCAGGTTCTGCGGCGCCGCAAGCATGGTGGCCAGCAGCTTGGACCGCAGCTCGTCCACCGAGGGCATCTTGGAAAGCTGCGTCACGTTGGCCGCGTCCAAGAAGTCTTCGAAGAACCCACCCTTGACGGTGAAGTGCTTGTGGTCCTTCTGACACTGGACCGCCGCCTTGGCGGGAGCCACCGGGTCTGTGCGCGAGTACGCGATGGCGGTGCAACCGCGGCACAGCGGCGCAATGGCCTCGAGGGGCGTGCCCTCCACCGCGCGCTTGAGCAGGGTGTTTTTCACCACCTTGTAGCCGCACTCGGCGTCACGGAAGGCGGTGCGCACCTCGTTGGTGGACGCCACGTTCATGCCCTGAAAATCCACGAGCACCAGGGATCCACCCTCGAGGGTCAACTGCTGTTTCAAGTCGTCTACGATGACGTTTTTTTCCGACTGGTTCATTGGGTCAACTCCCGAGTCCGCCCGCCGGATCCTCGCGGGACCGTTTGGCCGGGCGGCGCGGTCCGTTTCATCCGTGTTTGCGCCACGGGCGGCCTACTTGGTGACCAAGCCCAACACCTGGGAGGTGTCGAGCTTGATGCCCGGGCCCATGGTGGAAGACAGCGTCATGGCCTTGACGTAGGTGCCCTTGGCCGAAGACGGCTTGAGCTTCAGCAGCAGATCCACCAAGGTGAGCACGTTCGCCCGGAGCTTGTCGCTCCCGAAGGACACCCGGCCCACGGGCACATGGACGATGCCGGCCTTTTCCACCCGGAACTCCACCCGCCCGGCCTTCATCTCCTGAACTGCCTTGGCGACGTCCATGGTGACCGTGCCGACCTTCGGGTTGGGCATCATGCCGCGGGGCCCGAGGACGCGGCCCAGCCGACCCACCAGCCCCATCATGTCGGGCGTGGAGATGGCCTTGTCGAAGTCGAGCCAGCTCTCCTTTTGGATCTTCTCCACCAGGTCCTCGGCGCCCACGTAGTCTGCACCGGCTTCCTCGGCCTCGTTGGCCTTGTCGCCCTTGGCGAAGACAACCACCCGAGTGGTCTTTCCAGTGCCGTGGGGCAACACCACCGCCCCGCGCACCATCTGGTCGGCGTGGCGGGGGTTCACCCCCAGGCGGACGGCGAGGTCCACCGACTCGTCGAACTTGGCGTAGGTGGTCTCCGGCAGCAGCCCCAAGGCCTCCTCGAGGCCATAGCGCTGCAAGCGGTCGACTTTGTCCATGACCTTACGGTATTTCTTTCCCCTGCGTGGCATGCTCACTCACTCTCGGCGCCCGCGCGCCTTCCACCGTCTGCTTGGGCGGTGGTCACCCGCGCCTCCGATCGCGGCCGATCGAGGCGATGTTTTCGTCGGATCAGGGCTAAGGGAGCGGGTCAAAATAAACTCTGCACTCGGAACGCCGATCCATCCCGGCTG
>CAYFWA010000058.1:16074-17139 GCA_964346625.1 uncultured Myxococcales bacterium | reverse complement strand
GGCGCGGTGGGCGCGGTGGGCGCGGTGGGCGCGGTGGGCGCGGTGGGCGCGGTGGGCGCGGTGGACGCGGTGGACGCGGTGGACGCGGTGGGCGCGGTGGGCGTGGTGGGCGTGGTGGGCGCGGTGGGCGCGGTGGGTGTGGTGGGTGTGGTGGGTGTGGTGAGCGCGGTGGGTGTGGTGGGCTCGCGGAGCGGACAGAAGGGGGGGAGAAGCTGCGCTCGAGGGAGCAACAGTCAGCGACCGGTGGGCAGCGTCACGATGATCCCCGCCAGGAGGCCCACCGCCGTCTTTTCGTCGGCCTGTGGGATGTCCACGCAGAGCTGCGTGATCAGCTCCAGACGCTCGTGCAGCACCACGTTGTAGCCGACTGCGACCCCGCCGACGTCCACCCTGCGCTCGGGGTCGGTTGCATCGGGGTGAAAGGCCACGTCGAGCTCCGCGAGAAGCTGGTGACGGTGCTCGGGGCCCAGGGTAAGGTAGGCGCCCACGGTGGTCACGTAGTGATGCAGAAACACGGCCTGCTCGCCTTCCTCGGGATCCGCGGCAGAGACGCTGATCACCGCGGCCCCCTTCAGATACAGCCCGTAGGCGCGCAGATCCGGCTCCCGGTCGAGGTTGATCTCGAAGGCCGGGCTCACGTTGACGCTGCGAAACCCCGGCCCGCCCAAGCCGAGCCCCAGCACGAGGTCGATGTCCACGTGCCGCGTGTCGAGCACCGTGCCGAAGACCCCGAGGTTCACGATCCCATCGCCGGCGCGCATGCGGCGGTAGCCCTCCACCGTGGTGCCGAGATACAGCGAGAGGCCCTCGAGCAACCCGATGCCCAGCAAGAAGTCCCCCATCAACGCCTGGTCCGACAACGTGGTCCCCAACCCATCGTAGCCGGTGTAAAGCTCCAGGTTGGAGACCCCCACGTCGAAGGGCTCCACGGTGTCGGCGGCGCGCGCGGGGTGCGACAGGCTCAGGCACGAGGCCATCCAGCAGGCCAGGGCCAGGCGAGCGATCCTCGAATGCGTCACTTGTTCCTCCTCGTGTCTCGACCGGGGCGCGATGCGTCCCCGGCGT
>CAYFWA010000058.1:0-15974 GCA_964346625.1 uncultured Myxococcales bacterium | reverse complement strand
CTACGTCGGCGATGGCGTCTACGTCGGCGATGGCGTCTACGTCGGCGATGGCGTCTACGTCGGCGATGGCGTCGATGTCGGCGTCGATGTCGGCGTCGATGTCGGCGTCGATGTCGGCGTCGATGTCGGCTGGAGTGCGGTGCGGAGGCGTCTCGCGACCCGCCCCGCCGCGGAGCTTCTCGTCGCGACGGGTTGAAGCGAAATGCTGGCGGATGCGGGTCACGGTCTCGCCCCCCTCACAACCCGCGCAACCAGGCGCCGGGCCCGCCGCGCCGGCCCCACTGCCGGTGCCGCAGCAGCCCTCGGCTCCCTCGCACGCTGGCGCGCCGGTGGCCTGGCCCTGGCCGAGCTGCCGACGCCACTGTCGAATCCAGCGCCAACCCAGGAAGGCGGCAGCGATGGCGACCACGATCAGGGCGATGACAAAGTCCACACCGAGCCTCCCTCACAGAAACAGGCGACCCACCTGGAACACCAGCAGGGCCACGACGTAGGCCACTAGCGTGAGCCCCAGGAACTGCAGCAGCGCCCACTTCCAGCTCCCCGACTCCCGCCGCGTCACGGCCAGGGTGGCCATGCAGGGGGTGGCGATGAGCAAAAAGAGCATCAGCGAGAAGCCCACCAGCGGCGAGTACTCCCGCGCGAGGGCGCCCCGCAGATCCTTGGATCCCTCGCCCACCTCCCCCAGGGAGTAGACGATGCCCATCTGGGCCACGAAGACCTCCTTGGCGGCGAAGGCGCCCACGAGGCCGGTGGACAGCTTCCAGTCGAAGCCCAGCGGCGCCAGCACGTGGGAGAGCGCAGCGCCCACCCGCCCGGCCAGCGAGTACCGGAGCGCCTCGGTGGCCCGCCGGTTTCGCGCCTCGGCCTCGGTGAGCACCGTCACCGCGGCTGGGGCCTGGCCCCGGGCGTCCGCCACCGCCCGGCCCAGGCGCTTGGCGTGCGCCGCGTCGGACTCGCCGCGCCGGGCGTCCACCTTCACGATGACCGTGGAGCCGGAGCGCACCGCCCGATCCACCGCGTAGCGGTCCGGCTTCGGGTAGGAGGTGGCGAACCAGAGCAGCAGGGAGATGGCCAGGATCACCGTGCCCGCCTTGCGGACGTAGAGCCAGGAGCGATCCGCCATCTTCCCCAGCAGGGCGAAGCCGGTGGGGAGCCGGTAGGGGGGCAGCTCCATCACGAAGGGGGTCTCGTCGCCCCGGAGCACCGACCGGCGCAGCAGCAAGGCCAGCAGCAGGGCCAGCGCGATGCCCGTGACGTAGATCAGCCACAGCATCGGGGCGCGCCAGGGCGGCGCAAAAAACGCGGGGATCAACAGCATCCAGATGGGCAGCCGGGCTCCGCAGGACATCAGGGGTAGCACCAGCATGGTGGTGAGCCGGTCCCGCTCGTTTTCCAGGGTGCGGGTGGCCATGATCCCCGGGATGGAGCAGCCGAAGCCGCTGATCATGGGCAAAAAGCTCTTTCCGTGGAGCCCGAAGCGGTGCATCAGGCGATCCACCAGGAAGGCCGCCCGGGCCATGTAGCCGGTGTCCTCCAGCAGGGCGAGGCCGAAAAACAGCAAGATGATGTTGGGCAAAAACACCAGGACGCCGCCCACGCCGCCGATCAGGCCGTCCACCACCAGGGAGCGCAGCGCCGAGTCCGAGCCCGCCGGCCAGAGCCCCGACACCCACACGCTCAGGGCGGCGAAGCCGGACTCGAGCCAGCCCATGGGGATCTCCCCCAGGCTGAAGGTGAGCCAGAAGATCCCATACATCACGGCCATGAAGACCGGAAGCCCCCAGACCCGGTGGGCCAGCACGCGATCGATCCGATCCGAGACCTCCCGGGCGTCGGCCCGCGAGGGGCTGCGCAGGATCTCGCGCAGCAGGCCGTCCACGAACCCGTAGTACCGCTCGGTGACGAACAGGTGGACGTCCTCTCCGGAGACCTGCTCGAGGCGCCGCCGCTGGCGCGCAGCCTCCTCGAGCGCCCGCTGTCCCGATTCCCCGCGCTCGGCCACTCGCTTTTCGAACCAGGGATCCTCCACCAGCAGCCGGGTCGCCACCCAGTCGAGCGTCTCTGGCGCGGTGACGGTCTGCGCGAGCGGCCGGCGAATAGCCGCCAGCGCCTCACCGAGCCGCTGGCCCAGCACCAGCCGCTGGGCCGGGACCTCGGTGGGCTGCTGCACCGCCGCGGCGATGGCTTCGCGCAGCTCCTCGATCCCCTGACGACGGTGCCCCACGGTCTCCACCACTCGGAAGCCGAGCAAGAGCTCCATCTGACGCAGGTCCAACTGCTGACCGGCGGCGCGGGCCTCGTCCGCCATGTTCAGACACAGCACCGGGTTCACGCCGAGCTGCATCATCTGGGCGACGAACACCAGGCTGCGCTTCAGGGTGGTGGAGTCCACCACCATCACCACCACGTCGGGACGGTTTTCCAGCAGCTCCTGCTGCGCGATGCGCTCCTCGGGGGAAAAGGAGCTGAGGCTGTAGGTGCCCGGCAGATCCGTGACCTCGTAGCGCTTGTCGCCGTGTCGATACAGGCCCTCTCGACGCTCCACCGTCACGCCCGGGTAGTTGCCCACGCGCTGATGCGCGCCGGTGAGGGCGTTGAAGATGGACGTCTTGCCCGCATTGGGCTGCCCTGCGAGGGCCACCCGTGCCGTCGATGGGACCTTCGATTCCGGCTCAATTCGCTCGAGCTCATCGCCATTCGCGCCAGCCGGCGTGCGCGAGCCCTCGACTTCTTTCGATGCATCTTGCATTGTTAGACACGTCTACATGCAGGCAAAAAAATATCCGCGCGCGCCCGTGCTCCGTGCTCCGTGCTCAGTCCTGGCTGAGCAGCACAGCCGCCGCTTCGGTTCGCCTCAGCGAAAGCTGGTAGCCCCCGATTCGAATCCAGACGGGCCCGCCGGCCGGTGCCACGCGTTCCATCTGAATGGGGGTGTCTGGGAGCACCCCCATGTCCAGCAGCCGCTGGCGGATGGCCCCTTGCGCGTTCACCTGTCGAATGATCCCCTGCTGTCCCGGTTGTAGATCAGCGATGCTCATGTCTTTTCCCCGATCCTTGCTCTGATCCCTGCTCCGGTCTGGCGTGTGCTCGCGTCGGTTGGGGCAGCTATCCACGCACTTGGTGGCGTCCTGATTCACCCGAGCGCAGCGATGAAAACGCTCGATGAAGTCCGGGTTGGCGTTGGGACACGACCGCATGTACTCGAAAAACCGAACCATGCGGTCCATGGTCTGGTCGGAGAGCTGGTGCTCCAGCGCGCAGGCGTCCTGCGCAGCCAGCTCCGGGGGGAGATTGAGCACCTCCTCGAGGAAGCTGGAGAGCACCTGGTGTCGGGCATATACCTTCCGCGCTCGCGCCTCCCCCTCCTCGGTGAGCTCGATGTACTCGCGCTGCGCATAACGCACCAGCCCCATCTCCGCCAGGCGCTTCATGGCCGGCGTCACCGAGCTCGCCTTCACCGACCGCGCCCGCGCGATGTCCTTCACCCGGGCGATCTTCCGATCCCGCACCAGCTCGTACACCGTCTCCAGGTAATCCTCGAGCGCCGCCGTAAGCTTCGGGGGCGCTGCAGCAACCGTGCTAGTCATGGCCGCCTCACTTTCTGTTAGATGCATCTAACGAACCAAGGCGCCCCTGTCAACAGAAAAAGGGGGACGGTGTTCCATTTTTCCAATTTGGCTCACAATTGCCTGATATATTTAATTAATTTTAACGGACGGAGAGACCGTCAGGCATCGAAGCATCCATGCGTGTACCCCTCCTTCCAATCTAAACTTTCCCCTAATTCCAGCTTATTGCGCTCCAAATTGGAAAATTGGAACACCGTCCCCGATCTGCTATTGCGGCACGCAGACCAGGGCGGTGCTGGCGGGGGCGCCGCTCTCGAGCACGAATCGCTCCTCGTCGCGGGCCTGGGTGCCGGGGATGGCGGCGCAGGACTCGTTGGTCGGGTAGGCCTTGGAGACGCAAATGCCCTCGCTGGGGGTGGGGGATTCCACGCAGAAAGTCGGGGCGGTGCCGTCCATGTCGGGGCAGTAGCCGTCGCAGGGCAGAGAGCAGAACCCGTGAAGCTCGCCGGCATCCGAGGTCTGGTAGGTGAAGCAGAACCCCGGAACGTCCCCCGACATGAAGTCACACTCGCTGTGGTCCTCGCAGGGATCGCCGACCCAGGGATCGCGAGGGGGGGTGACACCGTTGAGCAGGGGAAAGGTCTCCACGTCGTCGAGGCGGGTGAAGGTGAACCCCGCCTCCTCCAGCGCGGTCAGCATGCCGTCGAGGTGCTCTGGCGTGAACCGCTTGGTGTCGTGCATGAGCAGGATGCCGCCATTTTGGGACTCGGCCTGGTGAAGCACCCAGCCGGGGAAATCATCGCGGTACGTGTCGGGCACGTACTGGAAGGTGCGCTCGGAGCAGTATCCGTATCCCCCCGTGCTGGAGTTGAAGCACCAGTCCGCCGTGTCGATGTGCCAGCCGGTGACGTGATAGCCCAGGTCGGTGACCACGCCATAGGTCGTGCAGTTGGCCGATCCGTAGGGGAAGCGGAAGAACGCGGGCGCCTGGTCGTACTCCGCGAGCAGCGGCGCCAGCACGTCGTGCGTGTCCATCACCTCCTCGCGCCAGGTGTCCGCGGAGACCTCACGTGAGTTCAGGTGGTGCTGGCTATGATTGCCCAGGATGTGCCCCTCCTCGACCATGCGCCGGAGCAGATCCCGGTGGGCGTCGCTCGTCACGCGCTTGCCATTGACGAAGAAGGTGCCCGTGGCGCCGTGGGCCGCTAGCACGTCCAGCACCTGCGCCGTCCGCTCCAGGTCGGGGCCATCGTCAAAGGTGAGCGCGATGCGTCCCTCGAAGCCGGAGTTGTCCGGTGGCCGCACGCCGCTGCAGGTGGCGCCGTCGGCCTTGCCCTCGGTGGCGAGCAGCTCGGCGTAGGCTTCGTTGAGATCCTCGGGCTCCTCCCGCGGCTCCGAATCGCCGCCGCTCGTACATGCCGCAGCGCCGACCCAAAGGAACGAGGTCGCGAGCATCGCCGCCAGGGCACGCCTTCCCCCGTTGGTGCATTGACGCAACTCACGTACCCTCTGCGATCCGATGCTACGAAAATGGATGCTGGACTTCATCATGATCATGATCCCGACTCCCAAACGGGCGTGCTCCGACTTTGTTGGTGATTCTTCTAGTTGCCCCGGAGTCTATCGCCTCAGGCGCCGGATGCAACCATCGGAGAGCATGGGGACGGTGTTCCATTTTTCCAATTCCGCACAAAAATATCTGTAATAAAAGAACAAAACAGCAGATCAAAGAAGCCATAACGTCTGAATCTAGATGGGTGGTCTGCACGCACAGAATCGGGTGATCGAAAGCTCCAGTGCACGGTGGCCGCCACAGCACGCCTTCTAAAAGGCTTCCCCGATAGCGAGCCTCTGGGCGTTTCCGATGCTACGTGCAAGCTCACAAAGCTCTGGTGAAGCGAGCGCGCGACTGAGGTTCTGGGAGGCCGTCGTACTTGCGATCCCAAGACGGCGGGCCATTTCGGTCTGGGGTTGGCGAAGCTCTACCGCCCAGACGATCAGCGCCAGGTTCCTTGCCCGTACGATGCGCCGGCTCTTTGTTCTTTTGGATAGATCACTGGGTGTAAGCCCGACGGACTGCGCAACGGCCGATATGATTTCGCAGCAATCGGGACCCTGCCGAGGGACAGTCCGCCGCCCGTCAGCGTGCTCTATCTCATACTGGAGTCGTTGGCTTTCACCCAGAAGCGTCGGGGAGAGAAGCTCGACCTGGGAACCGTGTCGGGCCCGAATCCGCGCTCGGTCGCCATCCAGATCCAGCGCCGACAGCAGCATGTCTCTATCTCGAGATGCTTGAGCAACAACGAAATCGTGGAAAGCGCAGCGCCCGCTGTTGCTGCTGCTAAAACCAGCCATCGACAAACCCAATTCTACATTCAACCACTGCGCAGGGCGCCGCTCCCCGAGATAGTCAAGATGGCTTGTCCAGGTGCTCAACTCCGCCGACGTCACCACGCCCGCGCGCACGGGGTTGTTGTGGATATATGCAATGACAACGGCGATGCTCTCCTCTTCACATGTAATATTCTTGTACCTTTCCGCGAATACTGGACCAAGCCGATTCTCCGAATCATTGAGCCAACGAGCGAATCCGCTGTGAAGCGATTTGAAGAGTCGCACCGGTGGCATCTCACCCGCAACTGCGCCGTTGTGCGTGTGGTTGGACATTGAGGCGTAGGACACGATTTGCCAGTCGGTTCGCTCGACGGATCTGCCGATTCTTGTGAGGTACTCCTCACGGGCACCTGGAGCATCCATGCGATACTCCCGGTTCACGAAACGACTGATCAGGTGCTGGAAGGAACCGGGGCAACAATTTCGTCGATAGCGCGGCATGCATTGGTTTTCGTCACACCGCGTGGTGGGTTTCGTACTTTTTTCATTCACCTGCACTTTTATCACTTTTATCAACGATACCAGCTACATAAAAGCCAAATTGGAAAAAACGAACACCGTCCCCTTGCTTTGCTTCAGAAGGTCCAGACCCAGGGGATGGTGGCGGAGGCGATGATCCAGACCAGGAGGTTGAGGGGCAGGCCGACGCGGAGGTAGTCGCGAAATCGGTAGCCGCCGGGGCCGTAGACCAGGAGGTTGGTCTGGTAGCCGATGGGGCTGGCGAAGCAGGCCGAGGCGCCAAAGCAGATGCCGATGAGGAAGGGTCGCGGGTCTACGCCCAGGGCGGAAGCGCTGGAGAAGGCGATGGGCACCAGCAGCACGGCGGTGGAGTTGTTGCTCAGAAAATGGGACAGCATTGAGGTGAGCACCACGAAGCCCGCCAGGATGACGTGCGGGCCGTGGCCGCGAAACAGCGACAGGAAACCGTTGGCGTAGACGTCCGCCGCCCCGGTGATCTGCAGCGCGCGGCCGAGAGCGATGGTCCCGATGATGAGCAGCAGCACCTGGACGTCCACCGCCCGGTAGGCCTCGCGCATGGTGAGGCAGCCGGTGATCACCATGATCACCGCCGCGCTGAGGGACGCGACGAGGATGTCGGCCAGGCCGGTGGAGGCCAAAAGCACCATCCCCACGAAGGCCGCCAGGGCCACCGGAGCCCGTCGCCGCTTGAGGATCCGGTGCACCACGTCCTCGATCACGATGAGATCGCCGGCGGCTCGGAACTGCTCGATGCGATCCCGCGGGCACTGCACCAGCAGGATGTCGCCCACCGACAGCCGCAGGTTGTCGAGCATCTGCGAGGAGTAGTGCACCCGCCGGCGCTTCACGCCCATCAGCCCGCTGCCCGGCGTGCGGGCGAGCTCGGTGGAGCTGAGCCGCCGCCCCACCAGGGGCGAGGCCGGGGGCACGATGAGCTCCACGATCATCGTCCGCTCGTCGAAGTTGCGCGAAAAGGGCGAGTCGTTTCCCCGCGCCAGCCGCACCGCGTCGGTGTCCAGCGCCTCCACCAGCTCCCCGGCCGAGGCCTTCACGAGCAGCACGTCCTCGGGCTCCACCTGGATGGAATCCCGGGAGGGGTCGAACATCTCCATGCCCCGCAGCACCTCGTAGAGCTCGAGGCCCGGCGCCATCTCCCGCAGCGCCTGCGTGGGGTCGCGCCCCACCAGGCGGCTGCCCGAGGGCACGCGCAGCTCCGAGATGTAGCGGTGCCGCTCTCCCTCGCGCACCTCGCACACGGGCTCCTTATGCGCCGGCAGCAGGCGGTCGGAGAAAAAGAACAGGAACACGCCCCCCGCCACGGCGATGGGCAGACCCACGGGGGCCAGCTCGAACATCCCGATGGGCGCCGCCCCCAGGGACGCCCCCACGTCACTGACGATGATGTTGGTGGAGGTGCCGATAAGGGTGGTGGTCCCGGCCAGGATGGACATGAAGCTGATGGGGATGAGCAGCTTCGAGGGGCTGAGGTCGAAGTTGCAGCAGGCCGCCATGGCCACGCCAATGAAGATCACCACGATGGGGGTGTTGTTCACGAAGGCCGACAGCACCGCCACCAGCCCCAGCAAAAGCACCAGCAGCACGCTCCGGCGCCCGCGGGTGGCGGCGATGATGCGCTCGGAGAACCACTCCAGGGCGCCCGTGCGCACCAGCCCCTGGGTCACCACGAACAGCGCCCCCACGGTGACCGGCGCGGGGTGCGAGAACCCGGACAGCGCCTCCTCGGGCGACAGCAGGCCGGTGGCCATGAGCGCCACCATGGCCGCCAGGGCGGTGACGTCCACGGGCAGCAGCTCGGTGACCAGCAGCAGGAGGGTGACCCCCAGCAACACGGAGACGAGCACGATCTCCATGACCAGCGAGTATACACGCGCCGCGTCGCTCGTGCGGATCGATCTGTCGGGAGCCCATTTAGATCGTAATTGCCTTTGATTACAGGTCTTTAGTACCCAACCGGCGCCGCGTCGGCCTCGCGTTTCTCCTCGAGCTCGGCCCACCGGGCGTACAGCGCCTCGGCGCGCTCCCGCGCCGCCTCCACCGCGGCGTAGCGCTCCTGCAGGACCGCGGCGTCCGAGAGGATCTCCGGATCCTCCAGGGACGCCTCGAGCTCGCTCAGCTCCTGGTCCGCGGCGGCGATGGTCTCCTCGATGCCGGCCAGCTCCAGCTCCTCACCGTAGGTCAGCGCCTTGGGAACCCGCCGCGCCGGCCGCGACCGGGCACGCTGCTCGCGGGCCGCCTCCCGCTCGGCCTCCCGGGCGCGGCTTTGCCGCCGCTCCCGGTCCTTCAGCCACTGTTGCACCCCGGCGAACACCGTGGCGCCGCCCTCGCCGTCGAGGCCCAGCACCAGGTCGGCCACCCGATCCAGCAGATAGCGATCGTGGGTCACCATCACCACCGCGCCGGGGAACTCCTGCAGCGCCTCCTCGAGCACCTCCAGGGTAGGGATGTCCAGATCGTTGGTGGGCTCGTCCAGCAGCAGGATGTCGGCCGCCCGCAGCATCAGCCGGGCGATGAGCACCTTGGCCTGCTCCCCGCCCGAGAGCCGATGCACCGGCGCCTCGAGGTGCTCGTTGCGAAACCCGAAGCGTCGGGCCCAGCTCACCACGTGCACCGAGCGCCCCTGGTGGATCACCGCATCGCCGTCCGGGGCCAGGGCCCGGCGCAGCGACACCTCCGGATCGAGCTGCTCGCGCTGCTGGTCGAAGTAGACCCGCTGCAGGTGCTCGGCCACCCGCACCCGCCCCTGCTGGGGCGGGCGCTCCCCGGCCAGGGTGCGCAGCAGGGTGGTCTTGCCGCTGCCGTTGGGCCCCACGAGCCCGAGCCGCAGGCCGGGCCGCAGCAGCAGGTCCAACCCCCGGACGAGCCAGCGCCCCGGCCCATCCGGCCCATCCGGCCCATCCGGCCCATCCGGCCCATCCGGCCCATCCGGTCCCTCCAGGCGCACCCCGAGATCCCGCGCCACCAGCAGCCGCTTGGACCGCCGCCCGCTGGCCTCGAAGTCGAGCTCCACGCCCTCCCCGCTGCCGCGGGACCGGAGCTCATCGAGCTCCGCCTGCAGCCGCGCCGCCTCCTGGATACGCCCCTGGGCCTTGGTGCCCCGGGCCTTGGGGCCGCGGCTCAGCCACTCCACCTCGCGCCGGACCCGCGAGCCCAGGGCCTCCCGGCGCTTCTGCTGCGCGGCCAGGAGCTCCTCTCGACGCTGCACGAGCTCGTGGTAGGCCCCCGGCACCACGAACACCCCGCCGGGGTAGCGCGGGGCCACCTCCACCATGCGTCGGGCCACCGCCTGCAAAAACGCCCGATCGTGGCTGATCACCGCGAAGGCGCCCCGAAAGCCGCGCAGCAGCTCCTCGAGCCACAGGATGGACTCCAGGTCCAGGTGGTTGGTGGGCTCGTCGAGCAGGAGCAGGTCCGGCTCCACGGCGAGGGCCCGGGCCAGCGCCAGCCGCTTGGCCCACCCCCCCGACAGGGTCTCCACGGGCTGCTGCGGATCGGCGAAGCCCACCCGCCCCAGCACCACCGCCGCCCGGACGGCGCGGTCGGCTTCCTGCAGGTCGGGCTCCGGCGGCGCCGCGGCGATGGCGCTGGCCACCGCCGTCTCGAGGGTGGCGCCCGGCGCAAACCGCGGCGCCTGATCCACCCAGCCCACGCGGCAGGACCGCGCCAGGATCCGCTCCCCCGCGTCCGGCTCCGACCGGCCGCCCAGCACCCGCAGCAGCGTGGTCTTGCCCGCCCCGTTGGGTCCGATGATGCCCAGGCGATCGTCGGGCGCCACGTGCAGGGTCACCCCCGCGAACAGCGGGCGCTCCCCGTAGGCCTTGGTGACCTCGCGCAGGGTGACCAGGGCGGAGGCGCTGTGCTTGTCGTTCGCAGCCATGGGCGGGAGCTCGAGCCGGGTATCGAAGATGATCGTCGGGAAGTCAAGATACCATGTTTCGCGCCTGCGGCATCCTGCCCCTGGCCGTTGCTGGAGCCCCCCCTTTGGCGTAGGCTTTCAGTTGGACCCTGATTCCCCTGTGGCCGCGATCTGATGCCCGACTCCCCACCCGGACTGCGCTCCCTGCTCGAGACCCTGGGCCTGCCGCCGCCCGAGGCGCAGCGTCGGGCCGCGCGCATCCTCGGCTGGCAGGAGCGCGGCGACCCCCGCGGCGCCCACGCCGAGGCGCTGCTGCGTGAGCTGGCCCGGGAGGCGGAGCAGGATGGCAGACGCCCCCCGGACCCCGACGCGCCGCAAGACACCCTGGTGGAGCACGCGGACACGGATCTGTTCACGCCCCCCGCGCTGGAGGCGACCCTGCCGCAGGAGGGCGTCGCCGCCCCCGCGCCGGTGCCCTTGCCCTCGCCCGACGCACCGTCTCCCCCTTCCGAAGAGCCCGAAGAGTCCGGCGACACCTGGGCCGACGCCCACGCCTTGCTCAACGCTTCGCCTAGCGATTCGGCCTTCCCCCCCCCGGCCGCCCTTGGTAAGCGCGGCGACGGGACCGACGACCCGGCGCGCGAGCCGATGGACGACTGGCAAGAAGGGACCCAGCCCACGCTGCGCCAGACCGACCCCCCTTCCGCCGAGGTCCCTGGAGGGGCGCCATACCCGTCGTCATCACAGCAGAAAGCGCGCTCGGGCGTGCTCCACGGTCCCGCCCTGCAGGAGGGCGAGCGGGTAGACCAGTACGAGGTGGTCCGCCCCCTCGGCCAGGGCGGCATGGGGGCCGTGTACCTGGCCCGCGACGCCCTGCTCGGTCGCAAGGTGGCCCTCAAGGTGGTACACCCCCACCTGGTCGCCTCCCCCGGCGCCGTGGAGCGCTTCCTGTTCGAGGCCCGGGCCACCGCCCGGTTCAACCACCCCCACATCGTCACCATCTACGGCCTGGGGCAGGTGCACGGCTGCCCCTACGTGGCCCTGGAGCACCTGCCGGGCACCACGCTGCGGGACCGGCTGCGCGACGGCCCCCTGCCCGTGGGCGAGGTGCTCTCCATCGCGCGGCGGGTGGCGCTGGCCCTCGCGGAGGCCCACCGCCAGGGGATCCTTCACTGCGATCTCAAACCCGAAAACGTCATCTTGCCGCGAGACGGCCGCCTGCGCGTGCTGGACTTCGGTTTGGCCAAGCTGGTCGGGCATCCCCTGCTGACCGGCGGCGCCGAGGGCAAGCGCGTGGCCGCCCGGGCCCGGGCCCGGGCCCGGGCCGGCGCTGGCGCCGGCGCTGGCGCCGGCGCTGGCGCCGACTGCGTCGCTGACTCCGAGGCCGGCAGCGAGGCCGGCAGCGAGGCCGGCAGCGACACCGACGCGGAGGCCGGCGGCCCGGGCGCCGGCCTCCGCGGGGCCGGCGACCGCGAAGCGGCCGATCGCCAGGGCGTGCGCGGCACCGCGCCCTACATGGCGCCGGAGCAGTGGCAGTCCCGCGAGCTCGGCCCGGCGGCGGACGTGTGGGCCTTCGGCGTCACCCTCTACGAGATGCTCACCGGCCAGCGCCCCTTCCGCGGCTCGCCGGTGCGGATCTACGAGCAGGTCACCGACGAGGCCTTCGCGGTGGAGCCCCCCTCGTCCAGCGGCTCCCTGCTCCCCGGACCCCTGTCGCGCCTCTGTCTGCGCTGTCTGGCCCGGGATCCCACCGAGCGGCCCACGGCCTCCCACGTGGCCAGCGCCCTGGCGGAGCAGGACGCCGAGCGGGCGCGCCCCCGGCTCGGCGAGGGCGAGAGCCCCTTTCGGGGTCTGTCGCCCTTCAAGCGCGCCCACGCGGATCTGTTCTTCGGCCGGCAGGCGGAGATCGCCGCCTGCGTGGAGCGCCTGCGCGAGACGCCCCTGCTGGCGGTGGTGGGCGCCTCCGGGGCCGGGAAGTCCTCCTTCGTCCAGGCCGGCGTGATCCCGCGGCTGGAGACCCTCGGAGCGTGGGACACCCTGGTGCTGCGACCCGGACGCGCGCCCTTCCAGGCGTTGGCGAGCCGGCTCGATCGCGCGGCGGGCTCGGAGGCGGACACCGGCACCAGCGACGAGCGCGGCTCACCCCTAAGGGAGCCGGTAAGGGAGCCGGACGAAGATGAGCTGCAACGGCGCCGCGCCCTGGCCGAGCAGCTCGAGCAGGAGCCCGCGCTGCTGGGCCGCCGGCTGCGCGAGCGCGCGCGCGCCACGGGCGGGCGGGTGCTGCTGGCGGTGGATCAGTTCGAGGAGCTGTTCACCCTCGCCGAGGGCCCCGAGCGACGCGAGGCGTTCTGCCGCGCCCTGCAGTTCGCCGCGGACGACCCCCACGGACCGGTGCGGGTGGTGCTCACGCTCCGGGAGGATTTCCTGAGCCGGCTGGCGCTGTACCCGGAGTTCATCGCGGAGGTCTCGCGGGGCATCATGGTGATCCGGACGCCGTCGCCCGCCGCCCTCGGCGAGACCCTGCAGGAGCCCGTCCAGCGCATGGGCTATCACTTCGAAGACGACGAGCTGATCCCGGAGATGGTGTCGGAGGTGGCCCACGAGCCCGCCGGCCTGCCCCTGCTGCAGTTCGCCGCCGCGCGGCTCTGGGAGCTGCGCGATCCCCAGGAGCACGTGCTGCGGCGCGCCACCTACGAGGAGATCGGCGGCGTGGCCGGCGCCCTGGCGGACCACGCCGACGCGGTGCTCGACACCCTGGTGGGCGACGCCGCCGTGGCCGCCCGCGAGATCCTGCTGCGCCTGGTGACCCCGGAGGGCACCCGGGCCTCCCGCCGAGAGGACCACCTCCTCGAGGAGGTGGGGCCCGGGGGGCGCGAGGCGCTGGACCACCTGGTGGCCTCCCGCCTGCTGGTCAGCCGGCGGGCCATGTCCGCCCAGCGGACGGTGACCGAGCTGGAGCTCATCCACGAGTCGCTCATCTCGCGCTGGACCCGCCTGCGCCGCTGGCTGGACGAGAGCCGCGAAGACGTGAGCCTGCGGGCGGAGCTGGAGGCCGCCGTACAGCAGTGGCGGCGGCGCGGCAAGCGCGACGAGGATCTGTGGCGGGGGCGGGCCATCACCGACGCCCTGCAGTGGCGCCAGCGCCAGCGCGTCCCCGTGCCAGCCACCGTGGACGACTTCATCACGCGCAGCGATCGGCACGCCCGCCAGCAGGCCACGCGCCGGATCCAGCTCCGGGTCGGGCTCGTGGCGGGCGCCGTGCTGCTGGCGGTGGCGGTGGGCGCCTTCCTGTGGGTGCGCCGGCAGGAGCAGCGCGCCCGGCGCGCCCACCGCCTGGCCCTCACGGCACAGTCCGAGGCCCGCGAGCGCCTGGCCGCGGCTTTGCTGGAGGGCGCCCAGAGCGCCCGGCTGCGCGGCAACCTGGCCGACGCCCGGGCCAAGCTGCGGGCCTCCTTCGAGGTGGCCGACTCGGTGGGGGCCCGGGCCTTGTTCAGCTCCCTTTTGCGCCAACCGTTGACCTTCCGGGCCCGCCACCCCGAGGCGGTGTTCTCCGTGGCGGTGTCCCCGAGCCAGGCGCTGGTGGCCAGCGGCACCTATGACGGCTCCATCCGCCTGTGGGACTGGGAGACCGGCACCGTGCGCGTGCTCCGGGGTCACCGCAAAGAGGTCTTCGGCCTCGCCTTCTCTCCGGACGGGCGCCGGCTGGCCAGCGGCGCCGGCGACGGGGACGTGCGCATCTGGGACGTGTCCTCGGGCCGCTCGCGGGTGCTCACCGGGCACCTGGACCGCGTATACGCCGTGGCCTTCGACCGGCGCGGCCGACGCCTGGCCTCGGCCTCGGGGGACGGCGCCATCAAGATCTGGCCCGCGGCCGGCGGCGAGCCCTACACCCTGCAGGGACACCAGGGCCGGGTCAACGCGATCCGCTTCCACCCGTCCGGGGACCGCCTGTTTTCGGCCGGAGACGATCGCAAGGTCCGGATCTGGAGCCTGCGCACCCGGCGGGCCACCGTGCTGGGCACGCACCCGGAGAGCGTGCTGACCCTGGCCCCCGGCCCCCGGGGCGCCCGGCTCGCCAGCGCCGGGGACGACGGCACCATCCGCGTCTGGGATCTGGATCGCTCCACCCACGAGACCCTGCGGGGACACCGGGGCGCGGTGACGGCCCTGGCCTGGGATCCCCAGGGCGACCGCATCGCCTCCGGCGGCGAGGATCGCACCTTGCGGCTGTGGAACCCGGCCACCCGGCAGCACCGGCGCCTCGGCTCCCATCAGGATCGCATCAGCTCGCTGGACTGGGGCCGCTCCGGGACGCACCTGGCCGCGGGCAGCTACGACCGCACCCTCACGCTGTGGGACACGAGCATCCCGCCCCCGCCTCCGCCATCGGGACACCGGAGCTGGGTCTCCGGGGTCGCCTTCCACCCGAACGGCGCGCAGCTCGCCTCGGCCAGCCAGGACAAGACCGTGCGCCTGTGGAACCTCCGCACGGGCACCTCGCGTCCCTTGCGCGGCCACACCGCCCGCGTCATCGCGGTGACCTTCCGCCCCGGCGGCGACCAGCTCGCCTCGGGGGCCTTCGACAACACCGTACGCCTGTGGGACCTGCCCTCGGGCCGCAGCCGCGTCCTGCGGGGGCACGAGTCCCGCATCTACGGCCTCGCCTACCGCCCCGACGGGCAGCGGCTCGCCAGCGCGAGCTGGGATCGCACCATCCGGCTGTGGGACGTGGCCGCCGGCGAGACGGTGCGGATGCTGCGCGGACACACCGACCGCGTCTTCAGCGTGGGCTACAGCCCCGACGGCAAGCGCCTGGCGTCCGGGGCGTGGGATCGAACCGTCCGGATCTGGGACCTCGAGGCCGACACCCACCGCGTGCTTCGTGGTCACACGGGCCGCGTGTCCACGGTGGCCTGGGCGCCCAACGGGCGGTTCGTGGCCTCGGCGGGCTATGACCGCACGCTGCGGCTCTGGGACGCAGAGACCGGCCGCGCGCGGGTCCTCGAGGGCCACCGGGACTACATCTGGGGGCTCGCCATCAGCCCGGACTCGCGCCTGGTGGCCACCGCCAGCCGGGACCGCACCATCCGGCTCTGGAACGTGGCCGCGGGCAAGACCGTGCGGGTGCTGCGCGGACACACCATGGACGTGAACCGGGTCGCCTTCCACCCCGACGGCAGCCTGCTCGCCTCGGGCAGCGACGACACCACGGTGCGGCTGTGGGAGCTGCCCACGGGCCGCCCCCGCTGGCGGGCGCCGGCGCTGCTGCCCACGGATCCCCCGCGGCTGCTCACCGGCCGCGGCCTGCTCCCGCTGTCGGCCTTCGGCCGGGAGGCCGCGCCGAGCGCTCCCTCCGGTAGAGGCAGCGAGGGCGTGGCCCCCTCGCGCCCCCGCACCCCCGCCGAGGCCCGGCTCGTGGCGGCCATCGGGCAAGCCACGGGCCCCGTGAGCGTCTGCGCCGGCGGACGCTGGGTGGCCCTGATGGATCGCGAGGACCACGTGCAGCTCTGGTCCGTGTCCCGGGGGCGGGTGCGCTGGGAGCGGCCGTGGCCCGGTCTCTCGCGCATCGCCTGCGTCCCCCCACCGCGGCCCGGAGCCACCGCCGGACCCGCCGGACCCGCCGGACCCGCCGGACCCGCCGGACCCGCCGGACC
>CAYFWA010000057.1:1645-17269 GCA_964346625.1 uncultured Myxococcales bacterium | reverse complement strand
GGGCGGGCGGGGGTTGGTGGTGGGCAGCAGCCTGCTCGGCTCCCTGCTGTCCGGTGGGCTGCCCAAGCCCAGCGCGGTGGAAAAAGTGCCGCTTTGGTACTTCTGGCTCGGTATCGGCCTGGCGGCGCTGTCGCTGGTGCTGGGCCTCGTGGGGATCCGGATGAAGAAACCCGAGCGTCCCGCCGTGGCGGCCGCCGCCGGGGCCCCCGGGGGTCCGCCCCCGGGCGCGTATCCTCCCGGTGGCTATCCTCCCGGTGGCTATCCTCCCGGTGGCTATCCTCCCGGCGGCCATCCTCCCGGCAGCCATCCTCCCGGCAGCTATCCTCCCGGCAGCTATCCTCCCGGCAGCTATCCTCCCGGCAGCTATCCTCCCGGCAGCTATCCGTCGGCGGGTCCCGGGCCAGCCGCGACACCTGCGCCCGGCGCTGGCTCCGGCTACGGCCACGGTCCCGGCGGGCCGGCCGTAGGCATGCCCGCCGCCTATGATCCCGCGGCGGCGAATCTGCCCAAGTGCGACCAGTGCGGTCACCCCATGGGGTGGGCGCCCCAGGGGCAGCGCTGGATCTGCCCCAACTGCGGCCACTCGCGCAACCCGGCCTGAGCCATCGCGGGGCCTGAGCCGCCGCTCCCTGGCCTGCGCCGCCGGCTCTTGGCCTGCGCCGCCGCCCTCTTTCGCTGCTTCGCTTCGCGGCGCTCGAGCTGGCTTGACTCAGCGGGTCGCCTCAACCGCGGGCACAGCGACGGGCTGCATCAAATCAGTGCATCGCATTGGACCGCATTGCCTTATATTGGTTCAGCCTAACAGTCATTGAGTTACAACCCCATGAAAACACAAGGGGGTGATCTTGGATCGATCCTTGCAAATTTCGTGATCCGCATAACGTAAGGAGGATGCCATGAGACACGAGGTTACTTTCTGGGGTGTCCGTGGCAGTATCCCGTCGCCGGGATCGAACACCGCGGAGGTGGGTGGCAACACGAGCTGTGTGGAGGTCCGCTTCGGCGATGAGCTGATCCTGCTCGACGGGGGCTCGGGGCTGCGGGCCTTCGCCGCCAGCCTGAAGCCGGGGCCCTTGCAGGCCACCGTGCTCTTTTCCCACTACCACTGGGACCACATCCAGGGGGTCCCGTTTTTCGTTCCGCTGTTTCACCCCGAGACCCAGGTGACCCTCTACGGACCGGCGGGCCTGCGCGCCGTGCTGTCGCGGCAGATGTCCGGGCCCACCTTCCCGGTGGGGCTCGACGCCCTGCAGGCCCGCATCGACTACCGGATCATCGAGCCGGGGGACACCTTCGAGGTGGGCCCCGCGCAGGTGCGCACCATGGCGCTTTCGCATCCGGGAGGCGCGGTGGCCTATCGCCTGGATCACGAGGGAAAAGCCTTGGTCTATGGGTTGGATCACGAGCACGATGACCCGGCCGTCAACCAGCGTCTGGCGGAGCTGGCAGTCGGAGCCGACCTGCAGATCTTCGACGCCATGTACTCGCCGCAGGAGTATCCCCAGCGGGTCGGCTGGGGCCACTCCACCTGGCGTGAGGGCGTGCGGTTGGCCGGGCGTGCCGGAGTGCGACACCTGGCGCTGAGCCATCACGACCCCGGCCGCACCGACGAGCAGGTGTGCGATCTCGAGGCCGACGCCCAGGAGGAGCTCGCGGGGGCCTTCGCCGCCCGCGAGGGAGAGACGGTGGCCCTGGGCGCTGCCGCGCGGGACGCCACCGCGGCGGACCCTGGTCTGGAGCCGGGCGCCGAGCCCGACGGACGAGCGCAACCCACCCGGAACGGGCGCCGGGTTGCCTCGGCTGAGCCGGGTCACTAGGATCCCACCAATGCCACGGCGCCACACCCCGGCCGTGCTCCACTCGGTGGCGGATCTGCTCGCCAAGCCGGTGGCCACGGATCAGCTCCTGCATGCGATCATCGATCGGGTGGTGGCCGCCCTGGACGCGGAGCGGGGGACCCTGTACCTGGTGGACGCGGCCACCGACGAGCTGGTGAGCCGCGTGGCCCACCTGCCCGAGCTCACCGAGATCCGTCTGCCGCCGGGCAAGGGCATCGCCGGGTACGTGGCGGTGTCGGGCGAGCCGGTGATCACGGCGGACGTCACTGACGAGGAGCGCTTCTTTCCGGGCATCGACCAGCAGACCGGCTTCAATACGCGCAACATGCTCACGGTGCCGGTGCAGGACTCCGAGGGGCACATTCGCGGCGTGCTCCAGCTCTTGAACCGCCGCGGGGGGGACTTCGACGAGCAGGCGGCCGCCTTGCTGCGGGAGCTGGCGAGCGAGGTCAGCCAGGCCCTGGAGCAGACCTCCCTGCGCCCGCCCCCGGACACCCGGCGGGGCGTGCTGCTGGAGGGGCCCCTCAACAACGTGGTGGGCAACGCGCCCCTGATGCGGGATCTGTACGAGCGGATCCTGGCGGCGGCCAACACCGACGCCGCGGTGCTGCTGCGGGGTGAGACCGGCACTGGCAAGACCCTGCTGGCCCGGGCGGTGCACGCCAACTCCCGGCGCCAGGGGGGGCCCCTGGTGCACGTGGAGTGTACGGCCCTGCCGGAGTCGCTCATCGAGTCGGTCCTGTTCGGGCACGAAAAGGGCGCGTTTACCGGCGCCGACCGGCGCGTGCCGGGCAAGTGCGAGCTCGCCGACAAGGGGACGCTGTTTCTGGACGAGATCGGAGATCTCCCGCTGGCTCTGCAAGGCAAGCTCCTGCGCTTTTTGCAGTCCTACGAGTTCGATCGCCTGGGAGGGACCGAGACCCTGCGCTCGGACGTTCGGGTGGTGGCCGCCACCAACGCGAACCTCGAGCACCGGCTTGAGGACGGGCGGTTCCGGCGGGACCTGTACTATCGGCTGCGGGTGGTGGAGCTGCGCATCCCCTCGCTGCGCGAGCGCGGCTCCGCCGACATCGAGCAGCTCGCCCGCCACTTCCTGGATCGGTTCACCCGGCGTCACCGGCGCCGCATCCAGGGCTTTCACCCCGAGGCGCTCGGGCGCCTGGCGCGCCACGGCTGGCCGGGCAATGTGCGAGAGCTGGAGTACTGCATCGAGAGCGCCGTGGTGCTCGCGGGGCCGGGCGCCACGCGGGTGGAGCCGCAGCACCTGTCGTTGCCCGGCGGCGCGCAGCCCCAGCCGTCGCAGCCCCTGGCCGCGGGCTACCCGGTGGGCACGCCGCTGCGGGTGGTGGAGCGCGATCACATCCGGCGGACCCTCGAGCAGTGCGCGGGCAACCGCACCCAGGCGGCCGCCAAGCTGGGCATCCACCGCAACACCCTGGCCCGCAAGCTCGCCGACTACGATCTGTAACCGCGCCGGCTCGAGTGACTCGGGCGCACGTCTCGAGTTCCGGGGCACGTGGCGGGAAACGATAAAAACCACGCAAAAACCACGCAACGGGGTTGCGCGCGGGCCCGACAACCGGCACCGTGAGCTCGTCCCAGACGAAAGCCATGAGAGCCACTGAGCGTTCGATGCCCGACCCAGAGTTGCAGCAGGCGCTGGAGCGTCACTTCGGGTTCTCGGCCTTCCGCGAGGGCCAGGCCGAGGTCATCCGCTCCGTGCTGGCTGGCCGCGACACCCTGGCGGTGATGCCCACGGGCGGGGGCAAGTCGCTGTGCTACCAGCTCCCCGCGGTGCTGTGTCGGGGGGTGACCCTGGTGATCTCCCCGCTCATCGCCCTGATGCAGGACCAGGTGGACGCGCTGGGCGCCTTGCCCGGGGTGGCGCCGCCTCGGTCCGCCACGGAATCGACCCGGCGCTCCGCACCGGAGTCGCGAGCGGGCGCCGCCCCCGCCGCCGCCGAGCCGCCGGTAAGCGGGCGGTTCCCAGCGACCTACATCAACTCCACCCTCGATCCCCGGGAGCGCGACGTGCGGCTGCGGGGTCTGGCCGCGGGGCGGTATCGCTTGGTCTACGTGGCACCGGAGCGGTTTCGCAGCCCGCGGTTTCTCGAGGCGCTTTCCCGGGTACACGTGTGGCTGTTCGCCGTGGACGAGGCGCACTGCGTTTCCATGTGGGGCCACGACTTCCGCCCCGACTACCTGCAGCTCGGCCGGGCCGTGGCGGCGCTGGGCCGGCCCCAGGTGCTCGCCCTCACCGCCACCGCCACGCCGGAGGTGCGCGAGGACATCATCGCGCAGCTCGACCTGGGCCGCGCCCCGCGGCGGGAGCCGGCGGTGGTGGTGCGCGGCTTCGGCCGGCCCAACCTCACCCTGGCGGTGCGCCGGGTGTCGGGCCGGCGCGAAAAGGCGCGCCGGCTGGCCGAGATCCTGGGCGAGCACGAAAACGGCATCGTCTACTGCGCCACCCGCCGTAACGTGGAGTGGGTGGCCGCCGAGCTCGCGGCCCAGGGGCGAAGCTGCGCGGCCTACCACGCCGGGCTGCCCACCGAGCTGCGGCGCGAGGTGCAGGAGCGCTTCGTGTCCGGGGCGCTGGACGTGGTGGTGGCCACCAATGCCTTCGGCATGGGCATCGATCGGGCGAACGTGCGCTCCCTCACCCACTTCGACGTGCCCGGCAGCCTGGAGGCCTACTACCAGGAGGCGGGCCGCGCCGGCCGCGATGGCGCGCCAGCGCACTGCGAGCTGCTTTTCAACCACGCGGACGTGCGCACCCAGGAGTTTTTCATCGAGGGGTCCAACCCGGCTCGCGAGCTCGTGCTGCGGCTCGCGGCCCGGGTGCGCGAGGCGCCCCTCGGGGGCTTCACCACCGCGGAGCTGGCGCAGGCGGTGGGAGGCGGACGACGGGTCAACGAGATGGCCGTGAGCACGGCGCTGGGCTCGCTCGAGCGCTGGGGGGCCGTGGCCCGCGGCGGGGATCTCCCCGATCAGTGGATGGCCGGATCGCGCCCCGACGCGCCCACCGCCGAGGATCTGGCGCTGCTCGAGCACAAGGCCGAGCGGGATCGGGCCCGGCTGCGTCGGCTGCTGCGCTACGTGCAGTCCACCGAATGCCGCCACGCGACCATCCTGCGCTACTTCGGCGATCCGCAGGCCGACGGCGTCTGCGGCAGCCGCTGCGACCGCTGCCTGGCCCGCAGCGCGGGGCAGCGGCTCGGGCGCGCGCCCACGGAAACGCAGTGGGAGGAGATCCAGAAGGTGCTCAGCGCGGTGGCGCGGCTGCGGGGGCGTTATGGCCGCGCCCGGGTGATTCAGTTGCTCGCCGGCTCGCGGGATCAGAAGCTGCTGCAGGCGCGGCTGGATCGATTGCCCACCTACGGCGCGCTGCGCGGCACGCCCCAGCGCTACCTGCGGGCCCTGCTCGACGCGCTGGAGGAGGCCGACTGCGTGCGCTCGGTGGGCACGGACTACCCGACCCTGGCGCTCACCGAGCGGGGTCAGCAGGTGATGCGCCGCGAGCAGGAGGTCCGGCTCAACCTGTCGCCGGCGGTCTCGGCTGGCCCCGCCCCCCGCGCGGCGGCGCCGGGTTCGAAAAGCGCGGGGACTGCGGGTGCGGCCGGCCCACCGGACCCGGTGGACCCGGTGGACCCGGTGGACCCGGCAGACCCGGCGGACCCGGTGGACCCGGTGGACCCGGTGGACCCGGCAGACCTGGCGGATTCGCCTCCGGTGGATCCGGCCCTGTTCGAGCGGCTGCGCACCTGGCGCATGGAGCAGGCCCGCGATCGCGGCCTGCCGGCCTACGTGGTCTTTCACGACGCGACCCTGCGACGCATCGCCACGGTGCGTCCCCTCGACGAGGCCGCGCTGCTGGCCATCAAGGGCGTGGGCCCCGCCAAGGTAGAGACCTACGGCCCGTCCTTGCTCGGCCTGCTGCGGGAGGACGAGGAGGGGGGGGCGAGCTGAGCGCTGGGCGGCCAGGGAGCAGAGATCGCGCGCGGCGTCCACAAAGACCTTGCGAATCAGGGGATTTCGCGACAGCCTTGAAGGGTTGGGGGCAGCGGCGTCCGCGGCGGCTCGCCGCAGGCCCCTGCCGCGGCCGCGGCTCCGGCGTGGGCCGGAACCGCCGTCGATGTCGATACCGTTGATCTTTTGCGCCACATCCGGTAGACGATGGGGCACCTTGCACCGCCGGCCCTGTGCTTGGGGTCGGCGCCAGGAGACATGGATAGTCACGAGGTAGCTGGATTGAACCGACACGAAGTAGCCCGAATTCACCGTCCCCACCCCTCCCACCCGGAGGGTCGCGCATGAGCCGTGGTACCTATTCTTTTGGCAAGCGGCAGCGCGAGAACGCCAAGGCACGGAAGAAAAGAGAGAAGGCCGAGCGCCGCGCGCGTCGGCGCGAGGATGGGCCCGAAGCGCCGGAGATCGTCACCCAGGACGATATCGTCGGCGGCCTGCCCACCATCGCCGAGGCCATGGAGGCCATCGACAACCCCGAGCCCGGCGACCGCGTCGGCGGTGGGGTGCCGTGCCGGCTGTTCGTGGGCAGCCTGAGCTGGGACACCACCAACGACAGCCTGCGCAAGGCCTTCGAGGAGTTCGGCCCCGTGGCCGATGCCATGATCGTCACCGATCGCGACACCGGGCGTTCTCGGGGCTTCGGTTTCGTCACCATGGCGGATCGCAAGGACGCGCAGCGGGCGATCAAGGACCTCGACGACGCCGAGCTGGACGGCCGACGGATCGTGGTCAACGTGGCCACCGAGCGCCAGCGATAGTTCCCAAGGCCGCAGTCACTTTTTCCGCGGCCCGCGGTCTGTGCCCGTCGTTGCCCTGCCTCGGACCCGGCCGCCTCGGTGTCGAAAAGCGGGCTTCGGGATCCGCGCCAAGACGGGTCTCGGGCCCCGTGCGAAGAGGCGAGGCGAGGCGAGGCGAGGCGAGGCCAAGCGGCTCGCGCCGAAACACCTCGAGGCCGGTATTGCGTCGCGGCGGCCCGGTCTCCGCGCTCGCACCAAACCGCGGGGCAGGGGACGCCGCGCCGTCGTCCAAGCGAAGAAGGCCGCGATGATCACCGTCACCAACCTTGGCAAGAGCTACGGGGGCCAGACCCTGTTCGAGGGCGCCTCGCTGCAGCTCGACGCGGGCCAGCGCTACGGCGTGGTGGGGGCCAACGGCTCGGGCAAGTCCACCCTGCTGCGCATCCTGGCCGGCCAGGAGGAGGCCAGCGCGGGCGAGGTGTCCATGCCCCGCCGCCTGCGGGTGGGCGTGCTGTCGCAGGACCACTTCCGCTACGAGGACACCCCCATCGTCGACGTGGTGATGATGGGGATCCCGGAGCTGTGGGAGGCCATGGAGGAAAAGGAGGCCTTGCTCGCCCAGGCCGAGCACTCCTTCGACGCCGAGCGCTACAGCGCCCTGGAGGACGTGGTGCTGCGCTTCGACGGCTACTCCCTGGAGGCGCGGGCCGCCGAGATCCTGGAGGGGCTCAACATCCCGGCCGCTTTGCACCGCGAGCCCTTGCGGGTGCTCAGCGGCGGCTACAAGCTCCGGGCGCTGCTTGCCCAGACCCTGGCCGCCGATCCCGACGCCCTGCTGCTCGACGAGCCCACCAACCATCTGGACATCCTGTCGGTGCGCTGGCTGGAGACCTTCCTGGAGGGTTACGGCGGCTGCGCCGTGTTGGTGTCGCACGATCACCGTTTTCTCAACAACGTCTGCACTCATATCATCGACGTGGATTACGAGCGGGTGACCCTGTACCGCGGCAACTACGAGGCCTTCGAGCGCCAGAAGCAGCAGGACCGCGAGCGGATGGAGGCCGAGATCGCCAAGCGGGAAAAGGAGATCGCGGACCACAACGCCTTCGTGCAGCGCTTCAAGGCCAAGCCCACCAAGGCCCGCCAGGCCCAGTCCAAGGCCAAGCGCGTCGAGAAGATCGTGATCCCCAGTTTGCCCCAGAGCTCGCGGCGCTACCCGCGCTTTCGCTTCCCTGCCCAGCGCCACAGCGGGCGCGTGGTGGTGCGGGTGGAGGGGCTGCACAAGGCATTCGGGGAAAACGAGGTGCTGCGCGATTTGTCCTTCTCGGTGGAGCGCGGCGACCGGCTGGCCATCATCGGCCCCAACGGCATCGGCAAGTCCACGCTGCTCAAGATCCTCATGGAGCGCCAGCGCGCCGACGCCGGCACCGTGGAGTGGGGCTACGAGACCCACCCGGGCTACTTCGCCCAGGACCACCGCGAGCTGCTCGCCGGCAGCCACCACACGGCCCAGAGCTGGCTGTGGGAGCACTGCCCGGCCGAGCCCATCGGCTTCGTGCTCGGCAAGCTCGCCGGCATGCTCTTTTCCCGCGAGGACAGCGAAAAGCCCGTGACGGCGCTCTCGGGGGGCGAGGCCGCCCGCCTCATCTTCGCCCGCCTGCAGATCACCCAGCCCAACGTCCTGGTGCTCGACGAGCCCACCAACCACCTGGATCTCGAGGGCATCGCCGCCCTGGCCGACGCTCTGCAGCGCTACGAGGGCACGCTGCTGCTGGTATCGCACGATCGCTGGTTCGTCTCCCGGCTCGCCACGCGGATCATCGAGATCACCTCCGACGGGCTGGTGGACTTCCGCGGCACCTACGAGGAGTACCTGGCCCACTGTGGCGACGATCACCTGGACGTACAGACCGTGGTGCAGCAGGCCCGGCGCGAGCGCCGCGCCGCCCGCCGCCGCCGCAAGCAGGGCGCCGCGGACGGGGAGGACGGCGGGGCCGGTTCGGGCACCGACGGTGCCGAGGCCGAGACCGCTGGCAAGGCGGCCGGCAAGAAGACCGGCGGCAAGAAGACCGGCGGCAAGAAGACCGGCGGCAAGAAGACCGGCGGCAAGAAGACCGGCGGCAAGAAAACCGGCGGCAAGAAAACCCAAGGCCAAGACGATCCGGACCCGGACGCCCAGGGCAACCCCGAGAGGGAGCGAGGGGAAGGCGACGGCGAAGGCGCGGGTAAAGGGAAGGGCGACGGCGAAGGCAAAGGGGAGGGCAAGGGCGAAGGCAAAGGGAAGGGCAGAGAGAAGGGCAAAGGGAAGGGCAAAGGGAAGGGCAAAGGGAAGGGCAAAGGGAAGGGCAAGGGCGAAGGCAAAGGGAAGGGCAGAGAGAAGGGCAAAGGGAAGGGCAAAGGGAAGGGCAAAGGCGGATAAGGGCTCGCGCAAGAATAAACTCGACGCACCGAGGGCGCCGAGGCGCAATGCTGTCAAGAAGCGAGGAGGGCGACCGGCTTGCTGTAATAATCCAGCAAGCTGGATTATTACAGCGCCGGTAACGGACCGACCAAAGGTCGGTCCTAGTTCATACATTGACGTATTTAACCGACGAGCGACGCAGACAGCATTGATGGATCGGCGCACGAATGCCGAAGTCATTCTTGCGCGAGCCCGAAGGCAGAGGCGAACGCGGCGACGAGGGGGGCAGCGAAGGCCGAGCCAACCCGGCATCGGGCGGGTTCCCATTTGCCAATCTGCGCGAATTGCGCCAGAAATGATACCTCGCACCGGGCGCGGGTCCATGCGCCCCGCTCGGCATGGTCGATCATCGCCCGTCGCCCCCAGGAGCCCCCATGCCGCTGCCTCCTCTGCCCGAGCCCGAAGACTCCCGCACCCGCGCCCTGGCCCTGGCCAAGGGCACCCCGGCGGCGGGTTTTCTGATGAGCGCGCTGCTCGGCTTCAACGTGGCCCAGACCCTGAGCACGGCGTTGATCCCGGTTTCGCCGGGGACCTTCCGCCGGTTCAACCGCTGGGCGGCCGACACCTGGTGGGGCTGGTGCGTCACCGGCTCCAAGCTGCTCAACGGGGTGGAGCTCGTGGTCACCGGCGACGAGGTGCCGCCGCGGGAAAACGCCATCGTGGTGGTCAATCACCAGAACATGCCCGACATCACGTTCCTGATGGACTTCGCCCGCCGCAAGGGCCGCCTCGGGGACATGAAGTGGATTGTCAAGGACCCCATCAAGTACGTGCCCGGCGTGGGCTGGGGGATGCTGTTCATCGACTGCGTGTTCGTCAAGCGCGACTGGACCGCGGACAAGGAGTCGATCCTGGCCACCTTCGCCAAGCTCCGTGAGCTGGACATCCCGGTGTGGCTGCTCTCCTTTTCCGAGGGGACGCGCTTGACGGCCGAGAAGCTCGAGCGCAGCCAGGCCTACGCCCGCGAGCACGGCCTGCACGAGCCGCGTCACACCCTGGTGCCGCGCACCAAGGGCTTCGTGGCCACGGTGCACGGGCTGCGCGACCACGTGGACGCGGTCTATGACTGCACCCTTGGCTACGAAAAGGGCGTGCCCACCCTCTGGCAGTTCATCCGTGGCTTCGCCCCCCGGGCCCATCTGCACGTGCGCCGACACCCCATCGACACCCTGCCCCCCGACGACGCCGGCCTCGGCCAGTGGCTGCTCGAGCGTTTCGAGGAAAAGGACGAGCGGCTCGAACGCTACTACCGCGACGGCTGCTTCACCGAGTGAGACGCCCACCGCGGGCGCGCGTCAGGTCAGTGAGGCGACAGGTCAGTGAGGCGACGGGATTCAATCGGAATCTGATCGGACCCGTAATCTCTGGACGGCTCGGGGGCCTTCGATCTAAGTTCGCTTCCCGAGCGCCCGGCGTCGGTGAGATGCCGGCATCGGCGAGCAAGGAGCCGAAACCAATGCGATTGTCTTCAGGGCGTCTCGGCGCGTGGCGCGCCCGGAACGCGCTGCGCGTCCAGGATCCGAACCCCCGCCGGGGTGCGGAACGGGCCCGCTCGAGGCCGCGCGTGCCGCGGCCGCAGCTTGCACATCGCCCGGGGCGTGGCGCCCGCGCTGGTTTGCGGCTGGGCGTCACAACGCTGGCCCTCGCGGCGCTGGCGGGCACGGGCTTCGTACACCGCACCATCGAAAAGCGGTGCACCAGGGGCCCCGGGGGATGGGCTGGCGGCCGGGGCGCCGACGGCTGGCGCGCGAGCTTCTGGCGGATGCTGGACGAGGCCCGCGACGCGCGGTGGCAACGGTCGGAGCGCCACACCCGCTCGGCCCGACGAAAGCGTCGGGCGCGCGGGAGGCGCTACGGCCGGCACGTCAAGGTCCGGCGGAAGGCGCGGCGCTACATCTTCGAGCGCGGCGGCAACGGCGGCGGGGGGCGGGGCGGGGACACCGCCCTTTCGGCCGAAGCCATCCGACGTACGCTGCAGGCCCACGACGATCGCCTCGGCGCGTGCTTGATCCAGCACGGCGCCAAGAGCGTGCACATCCAGCTCGACGTCAAGAAAACCGGGCAGATCACGGCCGTGGACCTCGACGTCGGCGGCGCCGCGGCCAAGTGCGTGCGGCGGGTGCTCGACGGGGTGCGCTTCCCCCGCCACCCGGGCGGCCGCACCCACGGCGAGTACCGGCTGCGGCTGCAGTGACGCGGCAAGGACGGTCACTGGCAACTGGGGCCGGACGTCCGGAGCCAACGCACACTTCCCACGAGGCGACGAAGCGCTCGACGAAGCGCTCGACGAAGGGATGAGGCCGATGGAGCGGAAGAAGAATCCGAGAGCCGGACGTCGCAAGGGGGCGCGCACGCTGGCTCCGCTGGCCGAGCGCCCCCATCGAAGGCAGGGATGAGGCCGATGGAGCGGAAGAAGAATCCGAGAGCCGGACGTCGCAAGGGGGCGCGCACGCTGGCTCCGCTGGCCGAGCGCCCCCATCGAAGGCGGGGTATCCGCCCCGTGGCGCGCCACGGGCTCGGCTCTATGCTCGCACTGGCGGTGCTCACTGCCCTCAGTGCCTCAGGGTTGTGCCCGCGGGCCCACGCGAAGAGCGCGCCCCGGGCGGTGCACGTGGTGGACGGCGCCGGGCGGGCCAGCACCTACCACGTGCGGCCCGGAGCGGTGATCCGCACCGGGGCCGAGGGCCTGCTCCTGCGCCATCGGGGCGGGTCCTCGCTGCGGTGGTCTCGGCAAGGGCGCGTCATTCGCGTGGCCGGCCAGGTGGCGGGCCTGGACCTTCGCGGGCTGGGCTCGCGGGAGGCCGCCCGGCTGCTGCGCAAGCACCGGGATCGGGTGCGCACGGTGCTGCTCGATGACGTCCGGGGTCTGTCCGGGCGCGTGCTCGGCGCCCTGCGCGCCGTGCGCAGCAAGGAGCTCCTCGTGTCCATTCCGGGCTACCGCGGCCCGGCGCGCGCGGTGGCCCGGCTGCGAGGGCTCGGCCTGCGGCTCAAGGCCCTGGCCCTTACCGGGGGGTCGGTCACCGACGCTGCGATCAAGGGGCTCGGCCGCCTGCAGGGGCTGCAGGCGCTGTGGCTCGGACCCAGCGCCATCCACGGCTGCGCTCCTTTGGCCAAGCTCGGGCGGCTGCGCCAGCTTCACCTGGCCGACACCGCCGTGGGAGACGCCTGCGTGGGCGCGCTGCGCGGGCTGAGCCGCCTGCGGCGGCTGGATCTGGGCGGCACGCGAGTGGGCGACGCCTCGGCAACCTACCTGGGGGGGATGCGCGCTTTGGAGGCGCTGCGCCTGGCGCGCACCCGCCTCACCCGGCGCGGCCTGCGGCGCCTGGCCCGCCTACAGACGCTGCGGGCCCTGGATCTGGAGGGCACCCGCCTGGGGGATCGGGCCCTGGCGGCCCTGGCGAAGCTCACCGGGCTGCGCCAGCTCGGGCTCGCCGCCACGCGGGTGAGCGACGCCGGGCTCAAACACCTGGCAAAGCTCACCGCGCTCGAGGTGCTGGATCTCGCGCGGACCAACGTGGAGGGCGCCGGCCTCGCCCACCTGCGCCGCCTGAGCTCGCTGGCCGTGCTCGATCTCGGCTACACCCGGCTGGATGCCAAGGGCCTCGCCCACGTGGGTCGCTTCGCGAAGCTGCGGGAGCTGTATCTCGAGGAGGTCCCGGCCGGCGAGAGCGGGCTGCGCCACCTGCGCCGGCTCAAGCGCCTGGAGGTGCTGCACCTGTCGGGGACGCACCTCGGTGACCGGGGGCTGGCCAGCGTGGGGGCGCTGGTGCGGCTGCGCCGGCTGCACCTGGACGACACGCGGATCTCCGGCGCCGGGCTGCAGCAGCTCCGCGACCTGCTGCGGCTCGAGGAGCTGGTGCTCGAGGACACCCGGATCTCGGACGTGGGCCTCACCTACCTGCGCGGTCTGTCCCGGCTGCGGGTGCTGGTGCTCGAGGACACGCCGGTCACCAGCCGGGGCCTGTCCTACGTGGGGGCGCTCACCGGCCTGCGGCTGCTGGACCTCGGCGACACGCGGGTGGACGACCGCGGCCTGGATCGGCTCGAGCGGCTCACCGAGCTCCGGGTGCTCAACCTGCGCGAGACCCGCGTCACCGACGCGGGGCTGCGCAACCTGCGCGCCATGAAGCACCTGCGCGTGCTCAACCTGCGGCGCACCAACCTCACGGGCACGGGCCTGCGCTACCTGCGGGGCCTCAAGACGCTGCGGGTGCTTTTGCTGGGTCACACCCGGCTGCGGGATCGCGGCCTGGCCTACCTCGGCTCGCTGCGCAGCCTGCGGGTCCTCGACCTCGGCCACACCCGCGTCTCGGACGTGGGGGTGGAGCACCTGCGGAGCCTCCCCGGCCTGCGCCACGTCAACGTGGCCCGCACCCGCGTGTCCCCGGCCGGCCGCCGCGTGCTCAAGAGCACGCGGTAGGAGCTGGCTTCGTAGCGGTCGGTCTTGACCCGCCTGTAGCGGCTGCCCATAATCCGCCCAGCGTTTGACACGCCCACGTGGGTCCTACCGCGCCGAGGGACGAAGGTCCGAGGGTTCGCGTGGGCCAAGGGACAAAGGTCCGAGGGACGAAGGTCCGAGGGCTCGCGTGGGCCGAGAGACCAAGGTCCGAGGGTTCGCGTGGGCCGAGGGACCAAGGTCCGAGGGTTCGCGTGGGCCGAGAGACCAAGGTCCGAGGGCTCGCGTGGGCCGAGGGTTCGAGCCGCGAGGAGAGTCATGCCGGTACCCATCGCGGTGCTCCTTTCGGGCACCGGGAGCAACTGCGAGGCCATCCTCGCCGCCGCCAGCGCGGGCTTTTGCGACGCCGAGGTGGTCGTGGTGCTCAGCGACCGGCCCGGGGCCGTGGGCCTGCAGCGCGCGGCCCGGCGGGGCGTGCCCACCCGCGCCCTCTCGCCCAAAGGCTTTGCCCGCCGCGCAGACCACGAGCAGGCGCTGCTCGAGGCCCTGGCGCCCCATGGGCCCCGCCTGGCGGTGCTGGCGGGCTACATGCGGCTTTTGACCCCGACCCTGCTCGGCTACTTCTACGCCGAGGATCGGCTCGGGGTGGTGAACATCCACCCGGCGGACACCCGGGCCTACCAGGGCGCCCATGGCTACGAGTTCGCCCTGGGGCTCACGCCGCAGTCCACCGGCCGCCTTGCCGAGACCCACATCACCGTCCACTACGTGGACGAGGGCATGGACACGGGGCCGGTCATCGCCCAGGTCCCCGTGCCCGTGCATCCCGAGGACACCCTGGAGGATCTCAAGACCCGGGGCCTGGCGGTGGAGCACCAGCTCTATCCCCGCGCCGTGCACGACGTGGTCACGGGCCGGGTGCGCCTCGCAGGACGGCAGGTGCTACGCCGCACAGACCATAGCGGAGAGGCAGTCCGAGGCCCGGTCCGAGGCAAAGAGGGTTGAGCCAGGCCAACAGGCGACGCCCAGAGGCAACCAAACCAGATCATCACGGGATCATCACGGGATCATCACGGGATCATCACGGGATCATCACCGCAACGTCCATTGACCGCATCATCCATTGATTGATCGATCCGTCGATCTCGATCAGCAAGGCTTCGCAATGCGCGGGCGCTGGCGGCGCCCAAGGCGCCCACAGGAGGTTTCATGGCGGGCAACATCGTCGAGCAGGTGGACGACCGGGTGAAGATCCGGCACGTGCTGTGCAGCGTGTCGGACAAGACGGGCCTCGACCGGCTCATCCCCGGGCTGCTGGAGGTCAACCCCGAGCTGCGCATCCTGTCCACCGGCGGCACCCACGCCCGGATCCAGGAGATCCTCGGCGATCGCGCCGCGGCGCACCTGCAGCAGGTGTCGGCCTACACCGGCCAGCCGGAGACCCAGGGCGGCCTGGTCAAGACCCTCGACTTCAAGATCTACCTGGGTCTGCTCACCGAGAAGTACAACGCCGAGCATCGCCAGGATCTGGCCCGCACCGGCGCACTGCCCATCGACATGGTGGTGGTGAACCTCTACCCCTTTTCCGAGACCGTGGCCCGCGACGACGCCACCGTCGAGATGGGGCGGGCCCACATCGACATCGGCGGGCCGTGCATGATTCGCGCAGCGGCCAAGAACTACCTGCGGGTGGCGCCGGTGGTGGATCCGGCCGACTACGACCGGCTGCTGGGCAAGCTGGGCGAGGCCGGCGGCGCGCTGGATCTGGCCACGCGCTTCGATCTGGCCCGCAAGGCATTCGCCCACACCGCCGCCTACGACCAGGCCATCGCCGTCTACCTGGCCGACGTGCCCCCCGAGGCGGTGCGGGGGTGCTATCAGCTCCAGGACGACGCCTGAGCGTCTCACTACCGGCGCTCGGCATCCGGCGCCCGGCGGCCCGGCGTCCGGCGCCCGGGCGTCCGGAAGCGCGAAGCGCGGAAGCGCGGGCGTCCGGAAGCCCGACGCCCGGAAGCCCGGCACCGGTAGCCGAAGACCCCGGTAGCCGAGGACCCGAGGACCCCAGGACCCCAGGACCCCAGGACCCCAGGACCCCAGGACCCGAGGACCCGAGGACCCCAGGACCGCAAAACGACAACCCCTCTTTCCACTTTCCACAGGAGGCCC
>CAYFWA010000057.1:0-1545 GCA_964346625.1 uncultured Myxococcales bacterium | reverse complement strand
AGGACCCCAGGACCGCAAAACGACAACCCCTCTTTCCACTTTCCACAGGAGGCCCCATGGCCGACGGCAAGGACCTGAAGAAAGCCTACCGGATCATCATGGACGACGAGCTGCCCCCGCGCATGGAGATCTCCTTCATCGACGGGGACCAGCGCACCACCCTGGCCTACGAGAAGGTGACCTGGGTCATCGACGACGTGGAAAAGGGGCTGCGCTACGGGGAAAACCCGGGCCAGCAGGCGGCGCTGTATCGCCTGGTACGCGGCAACCTGCGGCTAGGGGAGGCGGAGCTGCTCGGCCCCGAGCGCGGCCTGGTCACGGACCTGGAGCTTTTGCAGTCGGGCAAGCACCCGGGCAAGACCAACCTCACGGACGTGGACAACGCGCTCAACATCCTGCGCTATCTGGCCCACCGGCCGGCCTGCGCCATCATGAAGCACAACAACCCCAGCGGCGTGGCCATCAAGGACACCCTGGCCGAGGCCTACCAGGCGGCCAACCTGGCCGACCGGGTGGCCGCCTTCGGCGGCGCGGTGGCCTGCACCCGCCCGGTGGATCGCGACACCGCCGAGCGCATCGCCGAAAACTACCTCGAGGTGGTGGCGGCGCCCGACTTCGAGCAGGGGGTGCTCGACATCCTGGCTGGGCGCAAGAACCTGCGCGTGGTGCGGGTCCCGCGCCTGGACCGACTCGCCGACTACGCCGACGCCCAGGTGCCCGAGCTCAAGGCGCTGATGGACGGCGGCATCGTGGTGCAGACCTCCTTCGTGCTGCAGGCCCGCCGGGCCGAGGATCTGCTCCCGGCCGTCTCCACCCACCGCGGCACCGAGTACCGCGTGAACCGCGAGCCCACCGAGCAGGAGCTGCGCGACCTGCTGTTCGGCTGGGCCGTGGAGGCGGGGGTCACCTCCAACTCGGTGCTCTACGTCAAAGACGGCGTCACCGTGGGCATCGGCACCGGCGAGCAGGACCGCGTGGGCGTGGCCCAGATCGCCCGGGACAAGGCCTACACCAAGCTCGCCGACCGCCTCTGCTTCGAGCGCACCGGCCAGGCCTACAACGCCCTGGAAGACAGCGACCGCAAGGCCGAGATCGACGCCGAGGTCAAGCAGCGCAAGGGCGGTCTGCCCGGCGCGGTGATGGTCTCCGACGCCTTCTTCCCCTTCCGCGACGGCGTGGACGTGGGCCTGCGCGAGGGCATCACCGCCGTGATCCAGCCCGGCGGCTCGCTCAACGACTGGCAGGCCATCGAGGCCTGCAACGAGGCCGGCGCCGCCATGGTCTTCACCGGCCAGCGCTCCTTCAAGCACTGAGCGGGCCTACCTCGCGCCGTGCGTATCCTGCGCTGCGGCCACCGCAGGGGGGATATCTCGTCGTCTGTGTTGATACGTTTTTCCAACGGGTATTTGCGGTATGCTAAGGCCCCGGTCACGAATAAGGTGTCCAGTTCAGGGCGTCGAGGCGCCCGGCTGGCAAGGCGTGAAGAGGGCTAATATTGCGGGATATTTAACCGATGAGCAACGCAGCCAGCCGGGATGGATCGGC
>CAYFWA010000056.1:0-17641 GCA_964346625.1 uncultured Myxococcales bacterium | reverse complement strand
CGGCTCGGACGCCACCGCGCTCGCGCCCCTGACCGACCGCATCCAGTATCTCGAGCCGCCTCAAGCGCCCCCCGACTCAGGGGGTACGGAGGACCAAGAACGTGCGAACCTGCGATGTGATTGGGTGTCGGTGGCGTCTCAGCGGCGTCTCAGCGGCGTCTCAGCGGCGTCTCAGCGGAGCCACCGACGTTGAGGGGTCGAGCAGAGAGCCCATGCATCGGCCGGTCGGTCAGCCCCGGTAGCAGTTATCCCGGTGCCACTCCCGGTACTCGCGGGCCATCGCCTCGTAGCCACGGCGGGGGTCTCGTATCTGCCTGTCCGCCAGCAGGAAAAAGGCGTGGTGGGTGTGCCTGTTCTCCTCGAGGTGGTCGCTGACCAGCAGCCGGAACCGATCATCGAGGCCGATCGCCCCCCTGTCGAGCGCCTTGTGGTGCAGGATGCAGAGGCACAGGCCATTGTCCACCGTGGACGGCCCCCCGTGGCAGTGCCACTTCACGTGGGCCGCTTCAACCCCGAAGGCGTCCCCATCGAGCCGACCATTGAACCCGCACACCGCGCAGCGCCAGTTGTAGGCCATCAGCACCCTGTTGCGAAACTCCGGATCGCGCCTGCGACGCCTACCTTCTCCAGCCTCCGGGCCAAGCTCGAGCCCGACCGCGTCGAGCAGATCCTCGTGCATCGACGGGGGGAAGTGCGCCTCGAGCAGCGTGCGGGCGGCCTCGTCGAGCACCCCCGGATCGTCGCGCAGGGCCTGGAAATAGACGTCGGGAAGCCCGCCGGTGGCGCGGGCCTTGCGAAGCGAGCCGACCGTGGGCTCGGAGCGACCCTTCCCGGCGGTCAAAAGCGCCCTTTCGGGAATCTCCCAGAGACCATCGCTCTGCAGGTACCAAAATGGAAACTCCGGATGGTGCTGGCGTCTCGGAGGACCGAAGCGAGCCAACAGCGACCGCAAATCTTCCTCGAGCTCGACAAACGAAATCAGCCGGTCATCGCCCCGCTGCACCCGCGACAGCATCATGAGAAGCAGCAGCGGCTTGTGCGGAGCCCGCTCCCCGCCCCGAGACCACCGCCGGAGGTTGGACAGCCTCTCCAGCAGGGACTGAGACTGAGCACTGGACGACATGCGCCGAGGATATCATCCGGTCCTTCTTTAGAAGATGTGGGTAGAGCCCAGGCATAGCCAGATCGTTTTGCTCTCGTACCAATGCTTCATGGTCTTTTCCTGCGAGTTGTTCTCAGGGGTAAAGCCTTGAAGCATTGGGATGGGGACCAGCAAAGCAAAACACTGGCAAAAGTTAGCGACGTGTGCTCACTTCTGAGAGTGCTTTGTCCAGATGACGTTGACTGACATTCCGGACGCGACAGGTATTTTACTTTCAAAAGTTCGCGTTTTGCGCTAGGTTTTATGAGCAAAAAGTAAGGGACCGAGCAAAATCAATGGGTTACAGGCCAGCCATGTCGCACTGGGTAGAGGAGCTCCAGTCACGGGGGCGCTACACCTTCACCCGTGAGCAAGCGGAGTCCGAAACCGAACGTTCCTTTGTGGCGGCGCAGACCGCACTTCGACGACTGAAGGAGCAAGGCAGAGTGGTCTCTCCCCGGCGGGGTTATTACGTGGTGGTTCCACCCGAGTACCGTGCGGTGGGCTCGCCGCCAGCGAGCTGGTTCGTCGATGACCTGATGCACCATCTCGGCCAGCCGTACTACGTCGGGTTGCTTACGGCTGCGGCCACTCACGGCGCTGCGCACCAGCAGCCGATGGTGTTTCAGGTGATCACCAGCAAACCGACCCGCGAGATGCATGCTGGCAGAGTCACGATCCAGTTCTCGATGAGCAGCAAGGTCGACGAGATGCCGGTGGTAGAGAAGCAGACCGAGACCGGGACGATGCGCGTCGCCACGCCCGAAACCTGTGCGCTCGACCTCGTGCGCTACCCCGCGACGGCCGGTCACTTGAGCAACGTAGCCACGGTTCTTTCCGAGTTGGCCGAGCAGCTCGACGCGCAAGGCCTCGTCGAGATCGCACCACTCGTTCGTCTACCAGACGTTCAACGCCTCGGCTATCTCCTCGATGCCATCGACGAGAGCGAGTTCGCCGACCCGCTTGCCGCGTGGCTACAGGCACGAAGGCCAAGACCGGTGCCGCTTCAACTGGGCGGACCCGCGAAGGGCGATCCCGACAATCGTTGGCTCGTTCAGCCCAACGTAGAGCTGGAGCTGGAGCTGGACCTTTGATTCCGCGCGCAAACATCACCGCATGGCGCAACCAGGCGCCGTGGCCCTCCAACGAACAGGTCGAGCAGGACCTCGTGCTCTCCCGAGCACTCGTTGCCATGTTCAGCGACGACACCGTTGCCGATCAGATTGTCTTTCGTGGCGGCACCGCCCTACACAAGCTGTTCTTCGATGCGCCTGGGCGCTACTCCGAGGACATCGATCTCGTTCAGCGCGATGCGGGACCAATCGGCTCTTTGATCGACGCCATGCGCGAATCCCTCGACCCCTGGCTCGGCAAGCCAAAATGGAAGCAGGGCAAGGGGCGCTTCACACTCTACTATCGGTTCGAGACTTCCTTCGCGCCTGTAACCAGCATGCGATTGAAGATCGAGATCAACACGCGCGAGCACTTCTCCGCTCTCGGAACCACAAGGCAAGCCTTCAGCGTCGCCAATCCGTGGTTCACGGGAACCGCTGATCTGCACGTGTACGAGCTCGACGAGCTGCTCGGCACCAAGTTGCGGGCACTCTACCAGCGCAAGAAGGGACGCGATCTCTTTGACCTCTGGATCGCCAGTACGTCGGGACAACCCAACAGCGCACGGGTCGTCGATTGCTTCCAGCGCTACATGGAGCACGATGGCGCCACGGTCTCGCGAGCAGAGTTCGAGGCGAACCTGTCCGCAAAGCTCGAGAGCGACAAGTTTTTCGAAGACCTCAATCCGCTGATCCCTGCAGATTTGAAGTACGAGCCCATGGTTGCTGCGGACGTTGTCCAGGGCGAGTTGATCTCGAGATTACCTGGAGACCCATGGAGAGGAGGGGGCACGGAATGAGGATCATCGATCTCGATGAAGGGAACAAAGATCTCTTCTGTCTGTGCCTGTAAGGCTGGTCCGATGACGCCAAATCGTCGCGACGTGCATCGAGAACCTGGTTCGGCGCGGACAGCACCACTTCACCATCGACGAGACCGCCCGACGAGGTGCCCGCCAGGTTGAGTACAAAAAGACCCCGGGATCTCTCTCTGCTCTGGGCATCGGAGGGCACGATCTGCCCCGCGACGGGCTCGACCGGCGGGCTGATCCCGGAGCGACAGGGGAAAGAGGGCTCAGGGGAAAGAGGGCTCAGGGGAAAGAGGGCTCAGGGGAAAGGGGGCTCAGGGGAAAGAGGGGGTTGCGTGCGAGGGTCATCGACCGCGATGTCGCATCGCTTCCTCCTCCAGAGCCCCCAGCACCAGAGCGAGGTGTCGTCCAGCAGCGCGCACGAGGCGTGCCCCGCAGCGAGCTCTCTCGCAGGCGCAGGTAGCGAAGGGATCTGCGCGGGCGTTCCCTGTAGTTGCTGGTGATCAGTTACCCCCAGGCCACACCTGTTGGCCTTGCCCCAACACGCTACGGAGCCGTCTCCGGCACGCAGGAGAGCTCCTCCGATCGATAGCCGGGACCGCACTCGCAGGCCGGTCCGCCGGTGCGCACCACGCATCGGCCCGGCTCACAGTCGGCCTCCCCGCAGGGATCCCCGGGAACCGCCTGCTGGCTGCAAGATGCGCTCAGCCCAACGAGACAGACGACCAGCAGACGAAGCACTGGATACACTCCCCGCAACCTGAGCCAGGCGTCCGGCTGGACGAAGCGTGGGGTCTCGACGGTGCGCGACGGCAGTAAATCGGGACCGCCTGGCACATCCAGCCGAGATGCACCATCAGCCGGATCACCAGAGCTGAAGCGAGACTGGGGCATGATCCAGTACATACCAGCAACAATCATACCTTTCGATCGACCGTCCCCGGTTTCCGCTTGTTCCGCTTTCGGTGGGATCGAGCTCGGCGCGCGCAGCAGCGGGTCGATTCGATCAAAACCGGCGTCGGATATCCCCTCGAGATCGAGAGGTCTTCCAGAAATGGTCTCCCTTCGACATCGCCGAGCGCACCGCAGACGTGAATCGCGCGGGCGAATGCACCCCCACCCGAATGATAAGCGTCGCGCCGGGCGCCTTCATCATTTTTACCAACACAGAGAGAGTGAAAGCCTGATTCAGTCCTTTTCGCCGCAGACTTGACCCGCGAAGCTCTGCCCGATCGGATCAAGTTGATGAGGTTCGATTCGAATTGGAACGATTCGGATCGAGTCGTTACCCTTCGCGCACTTGCTCTTCGGCCATGGCAACGAGCCGCGGTCCCTCGAGGACCTCCGGCGCCGCCAGCGTAGCGAGTGTGCAAGCGAAAGCCGGGGCCGCGAGCGCGATCAGCCCGAACCCGACACGATACCCACCGCCCACCGCCTCCGCTTGGAGCTCGACGGCCTCGACGTCGCCAACCTGCACACCCCGCTGCACGACACCGAGGCGGAGCCCTCCACCGCCGAGCGCGAGCGCTCGCATCCGGGACGCCGGGTCGAGACCTCAGGTGCGTAGAAAGAGGCCTCCGGTGCGTCGAAAACTGTCGCACGCAGAGTGCACTCTTTCCCTCGAGGGAATCGCGAGGCAATGGACGCGAGATCGGATATCATCGGGACGGCTGGAACCATCGATCCATCGATCCATCGATCCATCGATCCATCGATCCATCGGTAAAGGCGCGCATCTTGGAGGCGCTTGCATGAAGCTCGTATTCAACCTGGCCTTCGACGGCGAGCCCTGGCCCGGGCCGCTCGGGTACGGCGAGAGCGCCCGGGAGGTGGCGGTGGGTGAGGCGTGGGTCGGGCCGCTCGGGCTCCTCGGGTTCCTGGAGGCCCAGCTCGGTCTGCCAGACCCGACCGTGAGCGCCGGAGAGCGCGACGCGGCGCTGGTCCCCGCGGTCCGGGAAACCCAGGGATTCTGGAGTCGTTCCGCCGAGGTCGACCCGTTGGGTGTGGCCCGGACGCTGAGGCGCTGGCGCGACGACCTGGTCCTGCACGGTTGGCGCCCGACGGCCGCCGAGGTGTCGCGTAGCGAGAAGGTGCGCAACAAGAAGGCGCGCCCGAAGAAGGCGCCCAGCAAAAAGGCGCCCAGCAAAAAGGCGCGCGCGCAAAAGACGGCCACAAAACCGCGGAACGAGAACCCGGACGATGACCGCCTCGCCGGCCTGAGAGCCGTCACCGCCGCCATCCTGCCCGGGATGCCGGACCGGATTCTCGCCGTGATCGAGGAGCTGGAGCCAAACCGGCTCGAGCTCGAGGCGCTGACCCTCTTCGCCCAGCGGCGACAAGAGCTGCCGCTCCTTTGGCGAAGGCTCGTGGGACGCCTCGCCGATCTCGGCGTTCTGGTCACCGAAGCACGGCCAGAGCCACCGAAGCGACGACGCTCGGATCTGACCCGCGCCCTCGAGCCCGACTTCAAACCCAAAGGGGATGGCTCCCTGCAGTTGGTGCGCGCGCTGGGCCCCCAGGCCACGGCCGAGGCCGTGGCGGCCTGGTTGGCGCGCATCGCCGAGCGTGACGGGCGTGACGGGCGCGACGGGCGCGACGGGCGCGACGAGCGTGACGGGCTCGACGGGACGGTCATCATCGGTGGAGATGCCCTGCTCGACGCGGCGCTTCGCCAGCAGGGCCTGCCTGCGTGCGGGTCGCCCTCCGCCTCGGATGGCGACTCCCTCCTCGCCATCCTGCCGCTGGTGATCCTGCTGGGATGGGGACCGACCGATCCGCAGGTGGCTCTCGACCTGCTGGCGCTGCCCACCAGCCCCGTGCCCCGAGGGTTGGCTCGGCGGCTCGCCGGTACCCTCGCAAGCTGGCCGTCTGTCGCCAATCCGGAGTGGACGGCCGCCCTGGAGGACTGGCTGGCCAGGCAGGACGCCGACTATGGCGCCCAGGTGGCCACGCGGCTCTCGCGCCTCCTGCAGGTGGATGCTCCTGAGGAGACCTACCCGACACGCGCGGTGGTGGAGCGCGCCACGCTGGTCGAGGACTGGGCTCGCGGTCGCCGGAGCCTTGCCGAACGAGGTGCAGATCCTGCCGGCGGTGGTCCCGAGCGCTGGGATGCGGTCATCGCCGACTGCGTTACCCTGCGCCGGGTGGCCGACGCCACGGGCGCGCCGACCCTGTTTGCCAGCGATATCGAAGCTCTGCTGGAGACCGCCGGCGTGGGGGAGGGCGCCGGGTCACGGTTCGCTGCCCAGGTGGGCCTGCGCCAGGTGTCTGCTCCCGAGCAGCTCGCCGGCCCGGCGCGCCGAGTGGTGTGGTGGGGGTTCACGCGAGAGTCGGTGGCCCGACCGCACCGGCCTCCCTTCGGCGCAGACGAGGTGGAGCAGCTCACCGAGATGGGAGTCGAGCTTCCCGATCCGGGGCAGGTGGCCCTCCGCGCGCGCGAGGCGTGGCTGCAGCCCTTCCAGCTTGCGGAGCAAGCCCTGGTCCTGCTCTGTCCCCGGCTGGACGAGGAGATGGAGGCCGAGTCCCCCCATCCAATCTGGGATGAGGTGGTCGCGCCGTTGGACCGACCCGCGGTGGCGAAGCTCGTCTTCGCGACGCCCGGGAACATCGCGCCAGCGCGCGAGCTTCGCCTGCTGCCGTTGCCCGAGCCCGCCGAACGGTGGTCGACGGGGGCTCCGGACCTGCTCGGACCGCTCCCGCGGCTGTCACCGTCGTCACTGGACAAGCTCGTGGGCTGCCCGCTCTGTTTCACGCTCGAGCGGGAGGCCAGGCTCGCCGCGAACACCCCCGCGGAGCTCGCGGGGGGCAGCTCCCTTTACGGCTCGATTGCGCACAGGGTGTACGAGCTGCTGCTGGAGAGCTACATCGGCAAGCGCCTCCCAACCCCCGCCCAGGCAGGAAAGACCGCCGCGCGGTTGCTCGACGAGCTCCTGCCAGCGCTCGCCACCACGCTCAGCCTGCCCGGCGGCGAGACCGAGCGAGCGACGCTTCGCCGACGGGTGTTGGAGGGGGCGCGGGAGCTGGTGACCCAGCTTCGACAAGCAGGGGGAACGGTGAAAGCGGTCGAGCAGGACGTCTCTCGAAAGACCGCCCGGAGGGAGCTCGGCGGAAAGCTCGATGTCGAGCTGGACGACCCGCCCGCCCTGGTGGACTACAAGTGGACCCGCTCGCAGTACCTGAGCCCGAATCTCACCGCCGGCGTGGCCCACCAGCTCGCCATCTACGCCTGGTGCGTCGGAACCGGAAAAGCGCTGCCTTCGGCCGCCTACTTCAGCATTCAAGACGCCGAGCTGCTCGCCACCACGGCGGAGCGCTTCCCCGGAGCGACCCTCGTGGAAGGCCCAGACCTCCGAACCACGCTCCAAGCCCTCGATCGATCGCTCGACGAGGTGCGGTCGGATCGGTCTGCAGGCCTCGTGCGATGCGCGGGCACCCCCGACGAAGAGGAGGCGCTGGTCACAGAAGCGGAAATCGACGACCAGGGGCGGTTGCGTTTGGAGCCCACCTGCCGCTACTGCGACTTCGCCGATCTCTGCCAGCAGGAGGCGACGCGATGACAGACACGCGCATCATCTCCGCCAGCGCGGGAAGCGGGAAGACGTATCGCCTCGCCGAGGATCTGCGTGACGCAATCATCGAGGACGGGTTCCGTCCCGAGGCCGTGGTGGCCACCACCTTCACCAAGAAAGCCGCCCGGGAGCTCCAGGAGCGCGTGCGCACCCGCTTGCTCGCCGACGGGCGGAGCGATCTGGCGCAGCGCCTCATGGCGGCGCGCATCGGCACCGTGCACTCGGTGTGCCAGGGCCTGCTCCAGGATTTCGCCTTCGATCGGGGCCTGTCGCCCGATCTCGACGTGCTGCCCGAGGTCGGCGCCGACGAGATCGATCCGCACCTCGAGCGCGCCCTCGCCGAGGTGACCACCGACGAGCTCGCCGATCAGCTCTCCGAGCTCTCGGAGCGATTCGGGTCGAACGACAAGGTTGGGTCGAACGACAAGGACTGGAAGAAACACGTCCACAGAATTCTGAGCCGGCTGCGCACCAACGACATCGACCCGGCCACGCTGAGCCAATCGGCCGAACAGAGCAAGGCCTCCCTGCTCGCTCATCTCGGCCCCCCGGCCAAGGACGGCGCCGCCCTCGACCGGGCCCTCCGCAAGGCCCTCTCCGAGTACCTGAGCAACCCTGAGGTGTTGGCCTCGACCGTGGGCATGGACAACACGTGCCGCAACAAGGCCAGGCCGGCGCTCCGGTTGCTCGAAAATGGTCGCTCGCTTCGATGGTCGACCTGGTGCAGCCTCGCCAAGCTGGATCCATCGAAAGACCGTCGTGAGGATACCGAGCCCGTGAAGACGGCCGCCTCCGCGCACGATGGCCACCCGCGCTTCAGGGCAGACGTCGCGCGCTACATCGATCTCGTCTTCCAGCAGGCCGGGCGCGCCATGGAGCGCTACCAGCGCCGCAAGGCCGAGCAGGGCGTCATCGACTACGACGACATGGAGTCCTTCGCCTACGCGCTGCTCGGAGACCCCGTCGTGCAAGCCCGGCTCAAGGGCCAGATCGACCTCGTGCTGGTAGACGAGTTCCAGGACACCAACCCCATCCAGCTCGCCATCTTCCTGCGGCTCGCCAAGCTGGCGAAGCGCAGCGTGTGGGTGGGGGACCAAAAGCAGTCCATCTACCGGTTCCGTGGTGCCGATCCCATCCTCATGGACGCGGTGATCGAGGATCGCGAGAAGCGGCAGGCCGTGAAATCCCTGCCGCACTCCTGGCGGAGCCGACCCGAGCTCGTCAGCCTCATCTCGGCGCTTTTCACACCGGCCTTCGGGCAGCAGGGCCTCCCTGCCGAGCGGGTCAAGCTCGACACCCCCCCCAAGAAACGCTATCCCCGGGACCTCGGGGCGCCCGTGGAGATCTGGCGCCTGCTCAATGACGACGGCAAGCCCTTCAAGGCGGCGGACCGCTGGTCCGCCCTCGCCACCGGCGTCGCGGCGCTCCTCGACGATCCGACCGTCAAGGTGCGCGATCGCATCACCGACAAGTCCCGTTCGGTGGAGCCCCGGGACATCGCCGTGCTGCCCTTCGGAAAGGACAACCCAGCAAAGATCGCCGAAGCGCTGGAACAGCAGGGGATCCCCGCCGCCGTCGCCCGCGTGACGTTGCAGGAAACGGCCGAGTACCGCGTCGCCTCAGCGGCCTTGAAGCTGTGGGTCTCCCCCTCGGACACCCTCGCCGCCGCCACCCTGGCGCGGTATCTCTGGTATCCGGACAACCAGGACGAGCTGCTGGCCACGGCCCTCCAGGCCGCCGCGGCGAACCGCGCCACCGCGGCGAACCGCGCCGCCGCGAACCGCGCCGCGTCGAACCAAGCCGCGTCGAACCAAGCCGCCCCGGCCACCCGAGCCGCGGCGGACCGAGCCACGGCGAACCAAGTCGCGGCCACCCGAGCCGAACCTGGTTCCGCACCGCCTCTTTTCGACGAGATTCCGGCCGTCCGCGAGATCCGAGCGCTGGCCAAGCAGGAGCCGAGCCTCGGCCTGGTGGATGCCTTCGATCGTATCGTCGCCATCGTGGGGCTGCGGACCCTCTGTCGACGCTGGGGCGACGCCGAGCGACGCCTCGCCAATCTCGAGGCCGTCCGCTCCCATGTGCGGAGCTACGCGAGCGGCGGAGACACGGCGACCCCCTACGCGCAGGGGGGCGCGATGGGCACCGTACCCACGCCCAACGGCCTCATCGCGTACCTGGGTGCCTCCGCCACCGACGAGGCCCCCCCGGGGACCATGAACGCGGTCACCGCGGTGAACTGGCACAAGGCCAAGGGCCTCGAGTGGCCCATCACCATCGTGGTGCTCGACAACCGCCGTCCGAAGCCCACGGACGTCTTCGATGTGGACGCGGTTCGCCAGGACGCCGACGCGCCCATCGACCTCGAGGCGCCGCTCGATGAGCGCTGGATCCGCTGCTGGCCCTATCCCTATGGCGGGAACTCCGTGGGAATTCCGCTGATCGAGCGCCTGAAGAAGGACCCCGCCGCCACCCGTACGCTCGAGCAGGCCCAGCGCGAGGAGCTCCGGCTCCTGTACGTCATGCTCACCCGCGCCCGCGACCGGCTCATCCTGGTTCCTACCCAAACGTCGCTGGTGGAGGGAAAGGGGAAGGGGAAGGGGAAGGGGAAAAAGAGCGTGCTCGCGTCCCTGAACGTGCCCGGAGGGGACGCAGTGGTCGACGAGGTCCGGGCAGACGACGACGTGCTGCGCTGGGCTGGACTGGAGACCCCGCTTAAGCAGCGTATCCTCCAGCCAGCCGAGCCGCAGGAAGTGAGCCCCACGGCCGCTCGTGATTTCGAGGTTGGTCAGCCGCGCGACTATCCACCGGCCTATCTCCAGCCTTCTCGCATGGCTGACGCGAAAGAGATGGCCGACGCGAAAGAGATGGCCGACGCGAAAGAGATGGCCGACGCCCAAGAGAGCGCCGGCTTGAAATTCGATGCGCCCATCTCTCTGGGAGAGCCTCTCGAGGTGAAGGGCCGCCCCGACTGGGCTGCCCTCGGCCAGGCACTACATGCCTTCCTGGCCGCCGATCGACCAGGGCTCGACCCCAAAAAGCGGATCGCGATCGCGAAGCGGCTTCTCGACGCATGGGGTGTGTCAACCGCGCTCGAGGTGGACGATGTCCTCGCCGCCAGCACCCGTCTGCGAGACTGGATCCAGCGCGAGCACCCCGACGCAACGCAGATACACGAGGCGCCCCTGCGGTACCAAGCTCCTGGCGGCTCCGTGGTCCGCGGCGCAGCCGACCTCATTCTGGAGACCGCGGACGCCCACATCGTGATCGACCACAAGGCGTTCCCGAGGGAGCTGGAGGAGGTCATGGGGCGTTCGGACGAGGTCGCTGCCCAGCTCGCGTCCTACCGCGCAGCCCTCGAGCTGCGCTCCCCCGGCACGCGAGTGGTCCTCTATCAGCACAACCCGGTCCTCGCTCGCATCCGTAGGGCGTGAACAGGCTGTGCCTCTTTTTCTGCGAAGACGGTCCCTTTCCGTTCTCCGCAGGAAGCAGGCCCACGGCATTTTCGCATTCCTTTCGGCTTCCGCATCGTTGGTGAGACCACACGTGTCCCACCGCGGTGGCATGCTGTTCCTGTAGCAAGACCGCGTGTAGCAAGCTCTCGAATACCGGGCTCTCGAGTACCGAGGGCCCGTATCGAGCCCGGGCGGCGCGTCCGGGCAACGGGGGCGCGCGACAGTGGAGGCGGCTCTCGAGCGCCGGAGGGAGACGCCGGCGTCAACGCGCGATGGAGTCGGATCGCCGCGGGGCGAGGCTCGACGCGCACCAGGACCCGCACCCGCTCCCGCACCCGCTCCCGCCCATGAAGAACCCTCGACAGGCCCGACCATTGAGAGCGCCGCGGCAAGGAGAGGAACCCGATGGAGCGAACCGGTGACACGCCAGCCAAAGACACGCTGAGCGACGACACGCTGAGCGGCGGCACGCGGAGCGGCGACACTCTGAGCGGCGACACTCTGAGTGGCGACCCGCTGGTCGGCGACCCGCTGGTCGGCGACCCGCTGGTCGGCGACACTCTGAGTGGCGACCCGCTGGGAGACGACACGCTAGTCGGCGACCCGCTGGGAGACGACACGCTAGTCGGCGACACGCTGGGAGACGACACGCTGGCCGAGGAGTGGGGGCCCCACGACACGCTGGTGAGGGACCCGCTGGCCGAGGATACGTGGATCGACGACACCACAACCCGGCACGTGCAGCCCGGTGACACGCTGCTCGAGCGCGTGCCGTACGAAGACACCATGGCCGCCGTGTGCCTGGCCCGAGATCAGTCGACTGGAGACGCGTCGTTGGAGCGACCCGGGTCGGGGCACCCCACACCGGCACGCTCGCGACCTTCGTGCGCGGCGCCGGACGCCGCAGGCGGGCTCGATTCCGCGCTGTCCATCGACGAGGGACCCTACGGTCAATGCGGCTGCCGCTATCGCGTGGTGGTCTACGACGGCGGAGACGCCGGCGTCGGGCGGGCTCGTTGTCTCAAAGGTCTCGATCCCGATGAGATGTCCTTCCTCTGTCCCGGCTGGGAGACCACCCTGGACTGGCAGGATTTGCTCCCCGGTGGAGCACTTCTCTCTGGTGCGCGGGCCGAGGGAGACCCGACCGGGGAAGGGCTCCTGGAACGAACCGGGGAGCCCGATCCCGACGATCCCGTGGACCTGCAGGACCTGTTTCAGCGGTTGGAGTGGCTGCGGCGAGAGGACTGACCGCCAAGGGGCGGGCAAAGACCCAACGCCGGGCGCGAAGGGTCCGCTGTGTCTTTGGTGAACGTGTTCATCGGGCGGAGAAGCCGGTGATGAGGAGCCGTGGATGAAAAGCCACCAATGAAGCGCGATCGATACTTCATCGTAGAGCCCGACGGCTCCTTCGAGCGGATCGATCCGGCGCGAGCTACCGCGCTGTACCATCAGCGGCTTCGAGGAGTGGAAGCCGGCAAGGTGCGGCGCCTCCACGCGGCGCGCGATTTGCCGGAGAGATTGCTGCGTAACCTCGCGGCCGCTTGGGAAAAAGATCGGCAGGCAAAAAAATCAAAGCCACGCAAACGCAGCCGCGGCGCTGATGGGGCCGATGGATCTCCCGACTCCGACGTGAGGATCAAGCGGATCCGGATCGAGGACAAGAAGCGAGAGCTCGAGGCCAGGATACAGGAGTTGGAGGCGAAGCTGGAAAAGACCGACGGGCCCGACGGAGGGGCTTCGACGGAGGGGAATAGCCCCATGGACCCAGCGCGAGTCAACAAAAACAACGAGTCATGAGGCAAACCCGACCCCCGTTACTCAAGGAGGCGCCATGACCGACATCCCTCAACCAGCCGCTCGACCCGTAATCCTCCCGACCTACTTGATCGTGGAGATCAAGCGCCTGGCCGGCGTCCCGGTCGCCGCGCTGATGCTGTCTTACGACAAGGCAGACGCGCCGCTGCTCGATGAGAGCTATGCGCCGGACGTTCTACGGGTGGCGCCCGTGTCGGGGAATTCCCTCCCGAACCCGCCACCTTCCCTGCCCCGGGAGGTCACTGCGGTGTTCGTCGACGAGGAAGGCGAGCGGCCGCTGGCCGGCGAGCTCATGGAGTCGATGGCCACCCTCATGGACGAGGACGATCACCTCCACGCGCTGTTCCCCGCCCCCGAGTCCTGGCTTGCGGCGGCGCAAAAGCTGGGATTCATGCAGCTCTGGGCCACCGCTCCCAACCGCGGGGAAGCCGGTCCGAGCGTCATCGCGAGTCGATCGTGCCTGGGCAGATACCCCTCGGGTGAGCTCACCTTCGACTCCGGGCGAAAGATGATCCGAATCCCACTGGAATGAGCGACCAAGGGAGCAGCGGCAGCGGATGACCCATGACAAATGATCCCTGCTCGTGACAAAATCCCCTCGCAACGGCGCGCCGGTGCGGCGGTGCGGCGGTGCGACGGCGCGACGGTGCGACGGTGCGGCGGTGCGGCGGTGCGGCGGTGCGGCGGTTCGACGGCGCGACGGTGCGACGGCGCGACGGTGCAACGGCGCGACGGTGCGAAGGTGTGACGGTGCGGCGGCGCGACGGTGCGACGGTGCGACGGCGCGACGGTGCGACGGTTCGACGGCACGACGGTGCGACGGTGCGACGGCGCGACGGTGCGACGGTGCGACGGTGCGACGGCGCGACGGCGCGAAGGTGCGACGGTGCGACGGTGCGACGGCGCGACGGTGCGACGGTGCGGCGGTTCGACGGTGCGACGGCGCGACGGTGCGATGGTGCGACGGTGCGGCGGTTCGACGGTGCGATGGTGCGACGGTGCGGCGGTTCGGCGGTGCGAAGGTGCGACGGTGCGATGGTGCGACGGTGCGACGGTGCGATGGTGCGACGGATTTCGTCCCACCCTCGTTACACACTGGGAATGAACCGAAATAGTGCAGTCATCCGGGTCGCCGGAGGCGGCGCCCCAATCATCGTTCAAGGAGGACCATGACGATTCGATTCATCCACACCTCCGACTGGCAGCTTGGCCTCAAGCTCGCCTACATCCCGGAGAAGTACCGCGCCCGCGCCCAGGAGGCGCGCTTTACCGCCGTGGAGCAGATCGGTGAGCTCGCCAGGGAGCACGACGTCCAGGCCGTCGTAGTGGCCGGGGACGTGTTCGACGACAATGCGGTAGGCCGTGACGTGCTGCAGAAAGCCGTGGACGCCATGGGCAAGATGGGCGATTGCCCCGTCTTGCTGCTGCCGGGCAACCACGATCCCGCGACCCCCGACTCGGCCATGGCGCGGCTCGCTGCACGCGACAACATCCACGTGCTGGACTCTGCGGAGCCCTTCGAGGCCATCGATGGGGCCGTCTTCTACCCCTGTCCGCTCACGAGCCGAAACCCCGGTGACGACCCGACGGCGTGGATCCCGGCCGATGCATCCGCGAGCCCTGGCGCGATCCGGGTCGCCATCGTACACGGCTCCGCACTCGATCTTGCCAACGAAACAGAGTCCGGGCGCGAGGTCGACACGAAGCAGATCCTGAGCCGCGGGATGGACTACGTCGCCATGGGGGACTGGCACAGCAAGAAGAAGATCGACGACCGGGTCTGGTACTCCGGCGCGCCCGAGGCCACTCGGTTCAAGGAGATCGACCCCGGATACGTCCTCCTCGTCGAGATCGATGGCCCGGGGGCGCTACCGCGAGTCACCCCGATTCCTGTCGCGCGGACAGGCTGGATCAAGGAGGAGCGCTCTCTCGATTCCACCGACGACCTGGACGCCTTCGAGAGCTGGCTGAAGAGCCTCACGGAGCCATCCTGGAAGCTCTTGCAGCTTCGTCTCGACGGCGGGCTCTCCTACGCCGATTTGAACCGCCTCGACGAGCTACTCGAGGAAGCCGAAGAGACGCTGCTTTGGCTCCTGAAGCTTAGGCTGAACGTCAAGCCCGCGCCCACGGAAGCCGACCTCGCCCGCTTGAGAGGGGAGGGATTCGTCGGCGAGGCGGTCGAGGTGCTGTGGGAGCAGGTGCAGGCCGCGGCCGAAGCGGAGAAGGAGCGCCGAGATGAAGACCGCCCGGAGCAGGGGGGCGGGGACTTGGAGGAGGGGGCCGACGACTCGGAGGAGGGGGCCGACGACTCGGAGGAGGGGGCCGACGACTCGGAGGAGTCGGAGACCGAGCTTGCCGTCGCCCCCGACGTCCTCGCCGCTCAGGACGCCCTGCGACTCTTGTATCGATTCATGAACACGGAGGAAGCGAAATGAAGATCGAGCACCTGGAAGTCTGGCACTGGCAGGGGCTCGAGAATCGCAGCCTCACCGAGCTGTCGGACCGCATCACCCTCGTCCTCGGCCCCAACGGCGCCGGCAAGTCCCGCTGCTTCACCGCGCTCGAGGCGGCCTTCTTCGAGCACCACACCGGCAACGCCGCCCACAAAAGGGCCTGGCAGACCCTGGACAGCCAGGAATCGCCCCGGGTCCAGGTCCGGTTCACGCTCGGTGGCACCACCTGGACCCTCGAGAAGCAGTTCGTGAAGGCACAGTTCGCGAAGCTCGTTGGGGAGGGCGCCACCTACAAGGATGAAGACGCCGAGCGCAAGCTCCAGGAGCTCATCGGCAGCACGGGCGCTGGAGGGCGTTCCGTGGCCGACAAGAAGATCAAGGGCATTTGGCCGCTGCTCTGGGTGCCCCAGCACCGGTCCCACCGGGCGCCGTCCGACTACCTGAACGACACCAGCCGCGGCCGCCTCGACGACGTGCTCAGCGCCGAAGCCGGCGTCGTCACCGCCGGCCCGCTCGGCGACCGCGTGCTCGAGCAGGCCAACGCCGAGTTCGCGCGCTACTACACCCTGAAAAGCGAGAAGCCCACCAAGGAATACACGCGCGTCCAGGCGGCGCTCGACGAAGCCGAGCTCGCGCTAGCCCAGGCTGTCGCGGAGCGCGAGTCGATTCGAGAAAACGCCGAAAAGCTCGCGGCGACCCGTGACCGTCAGGAGGAAGCCGAGCGGAAGCTCCGAGACGTCACGGCCAAGCTGCAGGAGGCGCGCGAGCAGCGCCAGGAAGCAGAGTCCTACGCCGAAGAGCTGGAAAAGCGCGAGGCGGTCATCCGCGAGCGGCAGCTCGAAGTGGACAAGGCGCAGGCCGCGCTCGACGCCCGCACCCAGCGGGAGCAGGATCTGGCCGAGATTTGCAAGGAAGCCGATGCATTGGCTCCGCAGCTCGAGCGCGCCCGCGCCCGACTCGAAACCGCCGAGGCCGCGGTGAAGGAGGCCGAAGAGCAGGTCGCCACCCGCACGGAGGCCGCCCGCTCCGCCCAGGAGGCCGCGCGCCAGGCCGATCAGGCAGCCGAGCGCCTGCGCCTGGTCGGGCAGCTCGAGGAGATCACGGATCGCATCGCCAGGGCCGAGAAGGATGAGTCCGCTCTGGCCGAGATCGTGCGCGAGCTCGCCGGCCTCACCATGGACAAGTCCGCCCTGGCGCGCCTCGAGTCACTCGAGCAGGCGCGGCGCGACGCCGCGGTGGCCCTCGAGGCCTCTGCCGCCAAGGTGCGGGTTGAAGCCCTGCGCGACACCACCCTCGATGGCGAGACCCTGTCCGCCTCCGACCCTCGCGAGTTCCTCGTCACACGGGCCCGCGCCTTCAGCATCGGTGATGTGGTCGAGATCACCGTCGAGCCGGGCGGCGACGAGCTCGCCGACCGCCAGCAGGCTGCCCGCCAGGCCGAGTCCCTCCTCGATGCCGCGCTCGCCGAGCTGCGCGTGGAAAACCTTGCCGAGGCCCGCGACCAGCTCGACCGCCGCGTCGAGCTCGAGCGCGAAAAGGACCTGCTCGGCAACACCATGGACAACCTGGTGCCCGAGGGCCTCGCTGCCCACCGCTCGAAACGCGACGAGCTCCAGGGTGCCCTCGACTCGCTGGGAGGCGCCGACGAACCCGGCGATCTCGAGCCGGACACCGAGGCGGCTCGCCAGGCGGCCCATGAGGCCCAGGACCGGCTGAACGCAGCCTCGACCCGTCGCGCCACCGCTGTCGATGAGCGCAGCGAGGCCCGGAGCCTGGTGAGCGGCCTTCAGGCCACGGCCGAGCAGTACGGGGAGCGGATCGCCCAGCTCGAGCAGCGCCTCCAGGATGGTTCAGACGTCGAGTCTCTCGCCGCCGCCCTCACCAAGGCCCGCGAGCGACTCGCCGTGGCCGATACCCAGCGAGAGCTGGCCGCCAAGGAGCTCCAGGCCCGAGACCTCGACGGCCTCATCGCGAACTGCAGGCGCCTCGAGCAAGCCCGCAAGAACTGGGAAAACGACCGCAGCGAGCTCGGCTCCCGCGTCGCCGAGCTGCGCGGTGCCCTCGGTCGCCTCGACACCCAGGAGCTCCACGAGCAGGTCCAGGACGCCGAGGCTCGGGTCGCCGCCGCCCGTCGCGAGAGGGACCGCATCGAGCGCCGCGCCCGGGCCGCCGCCACCCTCCGCCGAACCCTGCTCGAGGCCCGCGACCGCACCCGCGACGCCGTCCTGTCCCTGGTGCACGGTCGGGTGGAGCCCTACCTGAGCAGCGTCCTGCCCCACCACACCCTCCGC
>CAYFWA010000055.1:15814-17719 GCA_964346625.1 uncultured Myxococcales bacterium | reverse complement strand
GGAATCACGGAATCACGGAATCACGGAATCACGTCCTGTAGTCGGCGTTGATGCGGATGTAGTCGTGGGTGAGATCCGTGGTCCACACGGTGGCCTCGCCCGGTCCGCCCGGTTCCTGTCCGAGATCGAGCGTCACCGTGAGCTGCGCGGCGGCGAAGACCGCCGCGGCGGTGTCCTCGTCGAAGTCGGTGGGGGTCCCCTCGCGCACGAGGCACAGCGGCGCGGTTTGCGCGGGGGAAGCCGGCGTGGTTCCGGGATCGGGAACGCTGTTGCCTCCGGGTCCGGTCTCCGGATCGGTTCGTACCTCGAGGGTCAGCCGGTTCGGATCGAAGGGGACCCCGGCGCGGCCGGCCGCGGCCAGGATGCGACCCCAGTTGGGATCGCCGCCGGCGAAGGCGGTCTTGACCAGGGGGGAGGTGGCCACGGTGCGGGCCACGCGGAGGGCAGACACCTCGTCGCGGGCCCCTCGGACGGTGACGGTGACGAAGCGGCTCGCCCCCTCACCGTCGCGGACGATGGCCTGGGCGAGCAAGACGCACAAAGCCTCCAGCCCCGCAGCGAACCGCTGCTGGTCCTGCGGCGCCTCCACGGCGTAGCCGCTCGCCCCGCTGGCCAGCAGCAGCACCGTGTCGTTGGTGCTGGTGTCGCCGTCCACGGTGATCCGGTTGAAGGAGCGCTCCACCGCGCCGCGCAGCAGCCGCTGCAGTAGCGGCGGGTCCACCGCGGCGTCGGTGGTGATCACCGCGAGCAGGGTGGCCATGTCCGGGTGGATCATCCCCGAGCCCTTGGCCATGGCGCCCAGGGTGACCGTCCCGCCCGAAAGGGGGACGGTGAGCGCGGCCTCCTTGGGTCGCGTGTCCGTGGTCATGATGGCCCGCGCCGCCGCGGCGCCGCCTTCGCTGGACAGGTGCTCCCCCGCTCCGCGCAGCCCCCGCTCCAGGGCGGCCATGTCCAGGGGGACCCCGATCACGCCGGTGGACAGCACCAGCACCTGCGCGGGCTCGCAACCCACGAGCTCGGCAGTGAGGGCCTGGGTGGCCCGGGCGTCACGCAGGCCCTCATCGCCGGTGCAGGCGTTGGCGTTGCCCGCGTTGGTGGTCACGGCCCGCAGACGCGAGGGGTCGGCGGCGAGGAGCTCACGGTCCAACACCACGGGCGCGGCCACGACACGGTTTCGGGTGAACACGCCCGAGGCGCTGCAGTCCCGGTCGGCCAGCACCAAGGCGACGTCCGGCTCACCGCTTTCCTTGAGGCCGCCGGTGCCCGCCCCGGCCGTGAAGCCTCGCGGGGTCGCCACCCCGCCCGCGTCAGTCAGCCAGCGCCAGGAGCCCATCTTTTTGTCCTCGTGGAGGCCGCTCCGGGGCGGCGAGCTGGGGAGGCGCCAGGGTCGGCGCCGGGGTGAAGGGAACGTCGGGGGCCTCGGTGGTCAGCTTGAACAGCTCGGCCATCACCACGCGGTAGCGCTCCCGAATGGGGCGACCGTTGAAGCGCTCGGGCGGGGCGTCTTCGGGCAGCGGCTCGAAGCCGGTCTGTTCGAAGAGCTCCAGGGCGGCGGTCACCGCGAACAGGTGCTGGATCCGCTTCTGGCGTCCTCGCTTCATGGCCACCTCGAGCAGCCGGCGGCCGAGCCCCCGGCCCCGATAGGCGTCCGCCACGGCGATGGAGCGGATCTCTGCCAGGGTGGGCTCTACGGTCTCCACGGCGAGACAGCCCACTACGCGATCGCCATCCGTGGCCACGATCCAGTCGTGGATCTGCGAGCGGATCTCCGCGCGTGTCCGAGGCAGCAGGTCTCCGCGGAGGGCCCCGGTGGTCACCAGAGCCAAAATGCCGCGAGCGTGACGTGGGCTCGCGGCGGAAATAAAAAATTCATCCGGATCCGTCATGGTGATCTGCTCCTTTTTT
>CAYFWA010000055.1:11522-15714 GCA_964346625.1 uncultured Myxococcales bacterium | reverse complement strand
CGCGGCGGAAATAAAAAATTCATCCGGATCCGTCATGGTGATCTGCTCCTTTTTTTCGTCTGCGTCTGTCAGCGTCTGTTTGCGTCTGTCAGCGTCTGTCAGCGTCTGTTTGCGTCAGCGTCTGTCAGCGTCCGTCTGCGTCGGTTTTGCAGAGCGCGGACTCGTAGAACCCGGCCCGAAGACCGGGCATCGGGTTTGTTACGCTTTCCCGCCGTCTCCTTCGGGGTCGGCGTCGGGGTCGGCGTTGGTGTTGGCGGCGTCGAGGCTCTCGCCCAGCACGCGCACCGCCTGATCCACCTGGGCGGGGGTCACCACCAGGGGCGGGGTCAACCGCACCACCTTCTCCCCCGCCACGATGATCAGCACCCCCCGCTCCCGGGCGGCCTGCACCACCGGCGCCGCGGGGCCTCCGAGCTCCAGCCCGAGCAGCAGCCCCCGGCCGCGGATCTCGCGCACCGCCGGGTGTCTCAGGGCGGCGAGGCCCTCGCGGAGCTGGTCCCCACGCTCGCGGACGCCCTGGAGGAAGGCGGGCTCGCTGATGCGATCCACCACCACCTGGGCGGCTCGGCACACCAGCGGCCCCGCGGCGAAGGTGGAGCCGTGGTCCCCCGGACGCAGGTGCTCGGCCACGTCATCGGTGACGAGGGTGGCGCCGATGGGGAGCCCCCCCGCCAGCGGCTTGGCCAGGGTCATGATGTCCGGGGTGACCCCGTCGGCTTCGTGGGCCCACAAGGTCCCCGTGCGCCCCAGCCCACACTGGACCTCGTCGAACATCAGCAGGGCGTCGTGCCGGCGGCAGGTCTCGCGCAAGGCCGCGAGGAACCCGGGGGCCGCGGGCCAGACCCCCCCTTCCCCCTGCAGGGGCTCGACGATCACCGCGCAGGTGGTGTCGTCCACCATGGTCTTGGCCGCCTCGGAGTCGTTGAAGGGGACGAAGTTGACGCCCCCCATCAAGGGGGTGAAGGGGTCGCGGTAGCCGGAGTTGGCGGTGCACGACAGCGCCCCCACGGTGCGGCCGTGGAATCCGCCGGTGAAGGCCACCACCCGGTGCTTCTCCGGGCCGTGGCGGGACCGGGCGTACTTGCGCGCGAACTTCAAGGCGGCCTCGTTGGCCTCGGCTCCGGAGTTGCACAGAAACACCCGATCCGCGAAAGAGCGCTCCACCAGCCGGCGGGCCAGCTCCACGTGGGGGACCGTGTGAAACAGGTTGCTCACGTGGGTGAGGGTGCGCGCCTGCTCGCAGACGGCCTCGCTCCACTCGGGGTCGGTGTGACCGAGGGCCATCACCGCGATGCCCGACATGAAGTCCAGGTAGCGGCGGCCGTCGGCGTCCTCGAGGTGCACGCCGTCTCCCCGGACGAACAGCGGGGCGGGCCGCTTGTAGGTCTGCACGAGGTAGCGCGCCTCGGCTTCCACGATCTCCTGGCTCGAGGGGTTCACCAGAGAGGTTGCGGTCGGGTTTCCCTGCGCATCGTCGCGGGAGCTCATCACACCACCTCTGCGCGAAAGCGCGTGCCGCCGTCCGCGCCGAGACCCACCAGATCCACGATGCGGGCCTCGGCCACGCCTCGCTCCACGGCGCCGAGGGCGGCGCGGACCTTGGGGATCATGCCGCCCTGGATGATCCCGATCTCGATGAGCTGCTTGGTCTGCGATGGCGAGAGCTGCGCCAGCGGCTCGTCGTCACGCAGCACCCCCGGCACGTTGGAGACGAACTCCAGCGACTGGGCGGCGAGGGCCTCGGCCACCGCGGCGGCCGCCTCGTCGGCGTTGACGTTGTAGGCCTCGCCGTCGGGGCCGAGGGAGATGGGGGAGAGCACCACCGCGGTGGTGTGCTGCAGCAGGCGCTCGAGCAGCCCGACGCGAACCTCCTGGATTTCCCCCACCCGACCGAGATCGCCCTGGGGGATGGTCTTTTTGCGGCAGCGCAGCAGGCCGCCGTCTACTCCGCTGAGGCCCAGGGCGTCCACCCCGGCGCGCAGCAGGGCCCGCACGATGCGCTTGTTGGCGTTGCCCGACAGGGCCAGCTCGGCCACCTCGAGCGAGGCCTCGTCGGTGACCCGGAGCCCGTCGATCTTCTCGGGAACCAGCTCGAAGCGCTGCTGCAAGGAGGCGATGGCGCGACCGCCGCCGTGCACCAGCACCGTGGGCTCGGCGCGTCGGGCCACGGCCTCGGCGAGCCCCTCCAGAAACCCCGGGCTATCCAGCTCGTTTCCACCAATCTTGAGCACACGCATGAAAAGGCTCCTGTCGTCAGGTTCGGCGTCGTCTCGCTCGGCGACGCCGCGCAGCCGTTACCGGCTCGATCGTTTCATTGGATGAGCCCGGCGGTCTCGTCGAGGCCGAGCATCACGTTCATGTTCTGGACGGCCTGTCCGGCGGCCCCCTTGACCAGGTTGTCGATGGTCGAGGTGATCACCAGGGTATCGCCGGCTACGGCGAGGGATACGACGCAGCTATTGGTATGCACGGAGTGTGCCAGGGTTGCGGGCTGGCCTTGTGGCAGGACCCGTACGAAGGGCTCGTCCCCGTAGCGGTCCTCGTAGAGCGCCTGCAACTCGTCGGGATCCGGGGCTGCGGTGAAGGTCACGTAGATCGTGGAGAGCATCCCGCGAGCCACCGGCAGCAGGTGCGGGGTGAACACCAGCGGCGGCGCCTGGTCCCGAAACGACTGCAGGCCCTGCTCCATCTCGGGCAGATGCCGGTGCGCCCGCCCCACCTTGTACGGGGAGAGGTTGTCGGAGACCCCGACGAAGTGCGTGGTGGGGCTGGGCTTGCGCCCGGCGCCCGAGACCCCTGACTTGGAGTCGGAGATGATGGGCCCGCGCAGCGCCACGTCGGACTGCAGCAGGGGGGCGAGGGCCAGCAGGACGCTGGTGGGATAGCAGCCCGGGTTGGCCACCAGCCGGGCCTCGGGCAGCTCTGCGCGGGCATACTCGGTGAGTCCGTAGACGGCCTCCGACAGCAAGGCCGGAGCCGGATGTGCCACGTCGTACCAGGTCTCGTAGGTCGCCTGGTCACGAATTCTGAAATCGGCACTGAGATCAATGACCTTGATTCCCAGATTCAGACACTCCACCGCTATCCTGGCCGCGGCGCCGTGGGGGAGGCCCAAAAAGACCACGTCGGCCTCCGACAGCGGCGCCTCGGAGGTGGGCACCAGGGGGTGATCCGGCGCGGTGGGATACAGGTCCCGCAGCGAGACGCCGGCCTGGCTCTCGGCCGTGGTGAAGATGACCCGCCCGGACGGGTGGCGCTCGAAGATTCGGGCCAGCTCGCTTCCGGTGTACCCAGAGGCGCCAATGATGCCTATTCGTATCTCGTTTCTCATGTTCATCCTCGGTACGCCACGAGGCGCTTACCGGCTTCGCCGGGGATCATCCCCGGTCCTAAGCAAGGCCGCATCGCACGCGGCATTGCACGCGGCATCGCACGCGGCAAGCCAACGGCAAAGACGGCTCGTGAGGCAGCGCCTACCGCGAGCCCTTTGCCTGGAATTATTGGATTCTAGCTGTGCCTATGGTCGCGGCGGACGCGGGGAACCCCGGAGGCCGCATACCTCGGCACGGTTGGGAACGGAAACGGGTTACCAAAGAAGGGCTGCTCGAACGCAGTGGGTGACATGATGTAGGGAAGTATACGCCTGGTCGGATGCCCAGTCAAGACGACGCGATGTGTCAACGCTGTCTCGGCCCCTTGGCCTTCCAGCCAGAAACGGGAGGGGGCTCCCCAAAGTAACACCATGAAATAAATATACTATTACAATAATTGTCCCTGGCTGGGTTGCGAGCGCCTGCAATGGGACACGAAAGACTCGTTTTTTACGTCGGCCAGGATGAGAGATCCGAGGTCGAGCCCGGAGTCATTTCTGCACGAGCCCTGACAAGGCTCCCTCGCGTGTGCTCGAGCCCGGCGTTTGCAGGGGGACGCGCGGGGATGGGGGGACGCACGGCTGAGCGCACGGCTGAGCGCGCGGGGACGGGGACGCACGGCTGAGCGCACGGCTGAGCGCACGGCTGAGCGCACGGCTGAGCGCACGGCTGAGCGCGCGGGGACGGGGACGCACGGCTGAGCGCACGGCTGAGCGCACGGCTGAGCGCACGGCTGAGCGCACGGCTGAGCGCGCGGGGACGGGGACGCACGGCGGGGCGCGCGGCGGAGACCACAGCGCGAATGGCTCGATGGACTCGAT
>CAYFWA010000055.1:10339-11422 GCA_964346625.1 uncultured Myxococcales bacterium | reverse complement strand
CGCACGGCGGGGCGCGCGGCGGAGACCACAGCGCGAATGGCTCGATGGACTCGATGGACAAGGGCCTTGCAATTGTCCGGGCGACTCGATAACCTTGCATACGGGACGGAATTTTTTGTTCCCACTATTCCTACAGTACCCCGCGTCCCGAGCTGAAAGACTGGAGATCAAGAGACCTTGCAGCAAAGCGAGCCTGCAGAGCCCCATCCGACTTTAGGCGACTACCGCGTGCTCTCCGTGCTGGGTGAGGGGGGGATGGGCGTGGTGTATCTGGCCGAGCACCAGCGCCTTGGCCGCCGCGTGGCCATCAAGCGGCTGCGCAGACGGTATGCCGCCCAGCCGGAGCTTCTGCGGCGCTTTTTCGACGAGTCCTGGGCGCTGCGGCGGCTGCAGCACCCGCACATCGCCTCGGTGAGTGACGTGATGACCGGGGAGCACGGGGCGCTCTGCATCATGGAGTACCTCGAGGGGGTGACCCTGGCCGAGATGCTGCGGGAGCAGCGCCGGCTGCCGGTGCGTCGCGCGCTGGATGTGGCCGCGCAGGTCGCCGACGCGCTGGGCGCGGCCCACGCTCGCGGCATCGTCCACCGGGACGTGAAGCCCAACAACATCCACCTGCAGCGAAACGGAGACGAGCGCGAGCACGTGAAGCTGCTCGACTTCGGCGTGGCGAAGCTGTCGGAGGGGGGCGACGCCGCATCCACCTCCCAGCGGCTGGCCAGCCTGCTCACGCCGCCGTACATGTCCCCGGAGCAGAGCGCCGGGGCCGAGGCCGATCCCCGCATGGACATCTACGCCCTGGGGGCGGTGCTCTACGAGATGCTCAGTGGCCACCCCCCGTTCCAGGGCAACAGCTTCGCCGAGTATGTCTACAAGCACGCCTCGGTGACCCCCGCGCCACCGGCGTCTCGCTTCTCGCGCCTTTCTTCCCGCGCCAGCCGCTTGGCCTCCCGGGTCACCCTGCGCTGTCTGGCAAAGGATCCCACAAAGCGCTATCAGAGCGCCGCCGAGCTTTGCGCGGAGCTGTCCGGGCTTTCGCGCTAGCGCTTTTCGACCCGGCGCCGTTCGACCCGGCGCCGTTCG
>CAYFWA010000055.1:8164-10239 GCA_964346625.1 uncultured Myxococcales bacterium | reverse complement strand
TCGGCCCGGCGCTTATCGGCCCGGCGCTTATCGGCCTGGCGCTTATCGGCCTGGCGCTTATCGGCCTGGCGCTTATCGACCCGGCGCTTATCGACCCGGCGCTTATCGACCCGGCGCTTTGCTTATCGACCCGGCGCTTTTCAGCCGGCTCGGAAATCCCGCGCTACGGGGCGGCGCGGGCGGCGGCAACGCCCTGCTGGTACCCCTTCTCGAGCAGCGCAGCCTCCTTGGTGTAACGGGTGACGCGGAAGCCGTCGGGGGGGGCGATGGGGCGGACCCGGATGCCCGCGGGGGGCGCGTCCATCAGCTCGAGGTTGTGGGCGTAGACCTCGTGGCGGCGCGCGCTCGCCCGTCGCAGGCTCGGCCACCGCCGCGTCATGGCGCGGAGCAGCAGGCGCTCGGTCGGCTTGGGCGGGGTGGGCCGCCACGAGCGCGGGTGCGTGGGGACCACCGTCACGTCGTCGGCGCCCTGCTCCAGCGCGAACGCCACGGGGAGGGGATCCACCACTCCGCCGTCGAAATACAGCCGACCCCGGAAACGCCCCGGGCCGCCCCGATACAGCACTGGGATGGCCACCGTGGCGTGCAGCGCCTCCAGGAAATCCGGTCCCTGGGACGGCAGGTAGGCTGGCTCGCCCGTGTCCGCCCGGATGGCCACGGTCATGAACCGCGTGGTCTCGGCGGAGCGGCGCAGCGCGTCGCGATCGATGGGGTCCACGTCCAGCGCCAGGGTCCCCATGAGCCAGCCCATGTCGAAGTAGTGGCCGCCCAGCAGGGCTCGCCGCGGGTCGATGAACCGCCGACCCGTCATGTGCGTGAGAAATATGCGCCGGTTGCGTCCGTGCTGTCCCGCCAGGAACGACGAGGCGCAGGCCGCCCCGGCCGAGACCCCCACGATGAGGTCGAAGGGCGGGACTCCTTGCTCGGCGAGGGCGTCCAGCACGCCGGCGGTGAAGATGGAGCGCATGGCGCCCCCTTCCAGGACCAGGGCTCTCATGAGCCGCCATGCTAGCCGGCTGAGCCGGGTAGTCAACGTCTGCGATCGGTTGGAATGTGGCTTGCAAACGAAACCCGCGTAATCGGTAGACGGCGCGCAGGCCGCAGGCCGCAGGCCGCAGGCCGCAGGCCGCAGGCCGCAAGATGCAAGACGCGAGCAATGGTGACGCCCCGCGTCTGGCGTCTGGCGAGGCGCCGCGAGACGGGAGTCCCCAGCTCGCGCTCACATGAGCCGAGGCTTTCCCATAGGGAGGTTTGTCATGCGCCACGGTCGAGAAGCGACGATGGACCACGGTGACGGAAGAGCGCCCTCGCGGCAGAGGCCGAGCTCAGAGAGCAAAAGTGGGCGGGACGCGGGCGGCTCGCAGCGGGCCGGGGCGACGCAGGGCCAGGACCGGTTGTCGGAGCGCGGTCGAGGGGGGAAAGGAGTGGCGGTCTGGGTGGCGGTGGGGCTCTCCCTGCTGGGGATCGGCGTGGCGGTGGAGCTCACCCGGGTTCACCTGCGGGCTGGACAAGACCTCTCCAGCGCCTGCGATCTCTCCGAGCGGGTGAGCTGCAGCGCGGTGGCCCGCCTGCCGCAATCGGAGGTGCTGGGGGTTCCCATCTCGCTGTGGGGTCTGGGCGCCTACACCCTGTGCCTGGGCTTGCTGATGCTGCGGGTCTGGCGTCCCCGGCGCGACGGCAGGGCCTTCGGCGCGCTGTTCGTCCTCGCCTTCGGGTTCGTGGCCTACTCGGCGTATCTGGCCTATGTCTCCTTCGTGGTCCACGAGCACGTGTGTGTCTGGTGCACGGCGCTGTACGGGGTGAACCTCGCCCTGCTCGGGACCACCTGGGCGGCGGTGCGGCGGGAAGCCGGAGGGCTCCGGACAGCGTTGTCTTTGGACCTGTCCATCGCCAAAAAACACTACGGTCGCGTGCTCGGGAGCCTTGGCGTGCTGGGCGGGTTGGCCCTGTTGTTGGTGGTCGGCTATCCCTGGCTGGCGCGTCGGCTCGCCCCGGAGCCCCCATCGCGGCCGTCGCTGGCCGAACGGGTCAAGCTGAAGGAGGGCGTAACGTCGGTCAGGGAGTCGTCGTCGTCG
>CAYFWA010000055.1:4656-8064 GCA_964346625.1 uncultured Myxococcales bacterium | reverse complement strand
GACGCGGCGCGAGGGGAGGGAGGCCCCCCGCCGGCGGGCCTCGCAGAAGACCTCCCTGCTTCTCAAGGACACCCCTTGCCAGGGACCCCAGGGGGCCGATCTCACCATCGTGCAGTTCTCCGACTACGAGTGCCCCTTTTGTCGGAAGGCCCACCGGGCCATGCAGCAGGCCCTGCAGGCGCACCCCGATCGGCTCCGGCTCTGTCACCGGCACTTTCCCATGGACGACGACTGCAACCCGTTGCTGGATCGCCCCATGCATGAGCACGCCTGCGAGGCGGCGCGCGCGGCGCTGTGTGCCCAGCGCCAGGGCGAGTTCTGGAAGATGCACGATGCCCTGTACGAGCACGCGGATCAGCACCACGGCGAGGCGCTGCTGGAGCTCGCCGAGACGCAGGGTTTGGAGCGTGCCCCGTTCGCGCGGTGTCTCGACGACGAGGACATCGCGCGGCGGCTCGGCCAGGACATCGAGGCGGCGCGGGATCGAGAGTGCCGGGGAACCCCGACGTACGTGCTACTCGGGCCCCGCATCGAAAAGCAGCAGATCAGCGGGTACATCCCCAAGGAGCAGATCGACGAGCTCCTCGAGCGTATCGACAGCGCGGGAGCGCGCGCCGAGCTCGGCGAGAGATGATTCCCCGCGGCGCGAGGGCGGATGCACGCCCTCGCCGGACCATGTGACGCGGTCTTCCGATCTCGGGCCGCAGGCGAGATCGAGGTGACCGCGCGCGACGACCACGGCGCGATGCGGTGGGATGGAGGGCGGGGGAAGGCCGTCGTGTCGGCCGAGGGCCACTGCATGGGATCGCCGCGTGGAAAGAGTGGAAAGACACGAGAACGAGTCACGAACGTGTACAGCAAGCCAAAGGAGTTAGTTATGCGATCAATGCGATGGACATTGTTGCCCGCCATGGGGCTGCTCGGTCTGGGGGCCCTGATGACCCCCACGGCGGCCTGTAACAACGGCGGGGGACAAGACGACGGGCCGGATATCTCCGACAACCACCTCGTCTCCACGGCCTGGCTGGCGGACCACCAAGATGATTCCGACCTCGTGATCATCGACGCCCGCGAGTCCGACGCCTACCTCGAGGGGCACATCCCCGGCGCGGTGAGCGCCTCATTCAGCGAGGAGGAGATGCTCTCCCACGGGGTGGACATCTCCTACGGCGGCGGGCTCGACTACTTCGTGGATCTGGACGGCCCCATCCCGTTTCAGGACGGTTCCCCCGAGAAGATCCAGCAGGCCGTGCGGTCCTTTGGCATCAACGAGGACTCCGTGGTGGTGGTCTACGACGCCGGGGTGGCCTTCGACGCCGCGCGGTTCTTCTCCACGCTGGAGTATCACGGCTTCGAGGAGATCTACCTGCTCGACGGGGGCTTCTACAAGTGGCAGACCGAGGAGCGCCCCACCACGGAGCAGGTGCCCGAGGTGACCCCCGGCGACTTCGTGGCCGAGATCGAGGACCCCTCCATCCGGGTGGACACCGACTACGCGGTGGCGGCGGTGAAGGATCCCGAGCGCCAGCTCCTCACCTCGCTGCTGCCGTCATGGTACTACGGGGATTATCTGGCCTACGCGGAGCCGGGACACATCCCGCGGAGCTACCTCATCCCCTTGCGGTACTTCTACAACAGCGACGCCACCTGGCGCTCGTCGGCCGAGATCCGGGCGCTGGTGGAGTTCGTCGGCATGCGCTGGGATCGCGAGATCATCACCTACTGCGGGGGCGGGCCCCTGTCGGCGGCGACCTACTTCGGCCTCAAGCATGTGGCCGGACACGCCCACACCCGCAACTACCAGGGATCGGTGGTGGCCTGGATGGCCGATCCGCGGGGGCTGGCCCTCGACATGTATCAACATCCGGAGCGGCTGCGGGACGCGACCCACATCTCCTGGTGGGCCGGGGATCGGATCCAGCACCTGCTCGAGGATCCCCCCGCCCTGGTGGTGGACACCCGGTCGGAGGCAGCCCACGACGCGGGGCACATCCCCTGGTCGGTGAGCCTGCCGGCCGGGGACGCCACCGACCTGGTGGCGCGCACGAGCGCAGAGTGGGCCACGCGGCTCGGAGAGCGCGGGGTTGCGCCGGGGCAGGAGGTCATCCTCTGTGACACGGCCATCACCCCGCGCACGGCGCTGCTCACCTGGCTGCTGGAGTATCTCGGCCACGGTCACGTCTCGCTGTGTCGGCGTGGGGTGGGGGGCTGGGAGGCCGCCGGGTTCGAGCTGACCACGGAGGAGACCTTGATCACCCCTCCGGAGGATCCCATCGACGTGGCGGTCCATCCCAAGGAGTTCGTCCCGGACGTGCAGGACGAGCTGCGCCTCGCGGACGCGTCGAGCTCCCCGGTGGACGAGCGCTTCGCGCGCATGTGGCTGGTGGCCTCGCCGCAGATGGGGGCTTCGCTCCCCTTCGATCCGGAGGATGAGAGCCACGTCCATGTCCCCTGGGACGAGCTGTACACCGCAGAGGGGCGGCTGCGGCCGGCCCCCGAGCTCCTGACGGTCTTGCAGGACGCGGAGCTGGAGCGCTTCTCCGAGATCGTGTGCACCTCGGATCGGCTTGCCGAGGCGGCGGCGGCCTATGTCGCCCTGCGCATCATGGGATACCCCCGGGTCCGGCTGTACCTACCAGAGGACGCCGGGGTGCTGTAATCGCAGTCCCGGGTGCCAGAGGGGATCGGGACCGGCCACCGACCGGATCTCGGCTCCTTTGGCACAAACTCCTGTCACCGAGTTGGCCCCGCCCTCGCCGTGCCCTGGCAAATCGCCTTCGCCAATTAGCCGGAATAAATTCCATAATTACAAATGATTGACAAGTCGGGGGGGGCTGAGGTAACCAATGGTTACTTTGGGCGTGTGGGGGCCTTCCCCGCCGCCCGGGCACTGCGTGGCGCGGCGTCCGCCGCCGCGTCGCCGGGTCGAGCATCCATGTTGACGAGCTATTCGCTGCAGGCCCCTGCCGGGCAGCCCGGCGAGCCCCCGCTCCGCGGCGACACGCCAGCGGTGGGGGAGGCGGCCCCCTTCGGGGACATGGCCTCGCAGCTCGCGGCGTTGCAGGAGGCGCTCGCCGCGCAGGGGGGACCCGACGCCGAGTGGTGGGTGGATCGACGGCCAACGAACGCAGCGGGGGCCGAGGTCGGGGTCGGGGCCGAGGTCGGGGCCGAGGTGGTGGTGGGGCGCGACGTTGCCCTGGAGCTCGGACACCCGGCCGTGCCCTCCGAGGCGGGGCTCGTGCTCACGCGGGACGTGGAGCAGATCCACGACGGGCGTGTGCGGCGCTACGGGCCGGACCTCGCGGAGCTGGCGGCGCTGCCCCGGGGGAGCCACGTGCCCTTCGCGCAGGTGGTGTGTCTGGGGCTCGCCCCGGGAGATGGAGAGGAGGAGGCGGAGCAGGAGGCGGA
>CAYFWA010000055.1:1800-4556 GCA_964346625.1 uncultured Myxococcales bacterium | reverse complement strand
TGTGTCTGGGGCTCGCCCCGGGAGATGGAGAGGAGGAGGCGGAGCAGGAGGCGGAAGGGGGCAGTGGCGACAGCGCGCTCGATCCCTACGCCCTCGAGCAGCACCTGCGGCTGGATGGTCGGGTGCGGGGCTGGATGGCGCGGGCGGTGCCCGGGCGCCTCTGGGTGCGGGTGGGCGTCTCGGCCTTGCGCCGGGGCTTGTCCCTGCGCGCGGTGGGCGAGGCCCTGGTGCGCGCCTACCGGTCGACGTCTCCGCAGGTGCAGGCCGTGGAGGGGGTGCTGGTGACGGGCTCGGCGTCCGCCGTGACCGCGCTGGCGCCCGTGATGGCGCAGGCCCGGGCGCTTGCCGGGCGCCACAAGAAGCTCGTGTTGGCGCCCGATGGCGCGCTGGAGTGCCCGGACCTCGACTGCCGGGGCTGCGCCGACCGGGAGGTGTGCGACGCCCTGCGCGACGTCATCCGCAAACGGCGCGGTGGCGGGGCGCAGCGCCCGATGGAGACGCCACCGGAGCCCACGCGCGCGGAGCGCAGGAGGACGCGGTGAACCCGCCATCGGAGACCAGCGGGCCCGAGGCGGTGGTGACCGCCGCTCCCGCGGGACATCGCAGGAAAGAGCGGCCGACCCCCGGGGCGCCCCCGGTGGTGGCCGTGTGCGGCAAGGGCGGCGTGGGCAAGACCGCCGTGAGCGCGCTGCTGGGCCACGCCCTGATGGAGCGGGGCGTCCGTCCGCTCTTGCTGGTGGACGCGGATCCGGTGGGCGGGCTCGGCTTTGCGGTGGGGAGCCCGCCACCCCGCACGCTCGCCGACGTGCGCGCGCACGTCCTCGAGGCGGCGCGGGGATCCGACGAGGCCGCGCGGCGGCGCCTGGCCGACGAGCTGGACTACCGGCTGCTGGAGGTGCTCGCGGAGCACGAGGAGCACGCCCTGCTGGCCATGGGCCGCAGCGGGGAGGCGGGCTGCTTCTGCCCCGTCAACCGCCTGCTGCGCCACGCCGTGGATGGCCTCGCGGCGGGCTTCGCCGCGGTGCTCGTGGACGCCGAGGCCGGCGTGGAGCAGATCCAGCGGGAGGTCACCCGCCAGGTGGACCTGCTGCTGGTGGTGGTGGATGGCTCCCAGCGCAGCCTGCACACCCTGGAGGTGATCCGGGAGCTGGCGGCATCGACGCCCGTGGCCGTGCTGGCCAACCGGGTTTCTTCGTCTTCGGACGCGCCCCAAGCGCTCCCGCCGGGAGCAGCCCTGCTGGGGCGCGTGCCCGAGGACCCCGTGCTCGCCGACTTCGATCGCGCGGGGCGTTCGCTGTGGGAGCTGCCCGAATCGAGCGCCGCCCGTCGCGCCGCCCGGCGCACCGCGGACGCGCTCGGAGAGAGGCTCGCGCCGCGGCGGTCATTCCGTAGCGATGAGGCCGGACGCGATGAGGAGCGTCGCGATCCGAACGTCGACGGTCCCCCGAGTCGCGACCAGGAGCTGGGATGAGCCTCACCTCGATCTCCACGCCGGCGATCCCCGCCGCGGTGTCGCGCTGCCTGCAGGAGGTGCGAAACGCCGCGGTGGCACGCGCCTCGGCGCGCGGCCAGCGCCCGGTGGCCTACACCTGCGCCTACGTGCCCGAGCCGCTGCTGTCGGTGGAGGGGCTCTTTCCCTTGCGGGTCCGCGCCCCCGGCCTCTGCGGCACGCCCATGGCGGACACGTACCTGTCCAGCGTGGTGTGCTCCTACTGCCGCAGCCTGCTCGAGGCGGCCCTGGAGGGGCGCTACGACTTTATGGCGGGGTGGGTGTTCGCGGCGAGCTGTGACCACGGCCGGCGGCTCTATGACAACCTGGCCTACCTGCAGGACCCGGGCTTTTGTCACATCCTGGACGTGCCCCACAAGAGCGACGCCGCGGCCCTCGGCTGGTACGCCCAGGAGCTGCGCACCTTGGCCGCCGAGCTTTCGTCCGCCTTCGACGTGGACACCGGGCCGGCGGCGGTGCAGCGGGCCATCGCCCGCCACGACGATCACCTGGCGCGGCTGCGGGTCATCGGCGCGCTGCGCCAGCGCGACGCGCCGCCTCTCACCGGCGCCGCCTTTCACCGGCTCGTGGTCGCCGCGTCCAGCGCCCCGCGGGAGGCCCTGGCCGAGGTGCTCGAGGAGCTGCAGGCCCGCTGGGCCGCGGCCGAGCCGGTGGCCGGCGTGCGAGCCCGGGTGATGGTGGTGGGCAGCCACCTGGACGATCCGGCGTGGCTGGAGGTGGTGGAGTCCCAGGGCGCCCTGGTGGTGGCGGATCGGTTCTGCACGGGCTCTTTGCCCGGACATCATTCCGTGGAGGCCGACCCCTGGGAGCGGGCGCTCGTGGCCGGCGGCGGCGGTCCCGGAGCGCGTCTGGAGGGCGCGGCGCGTGCGCCAGGCGCGAAGGCACCAGGGGCGGAGGCCCCGGACGTGTTCACGCGGCTGGCCGCCCTGACCCTGCGGCGCACCCGCTGTCCGCGGATGATGGACGACTTCGAGGGCCGGCTCGCCGAGCTGCTGCGCGAGGCGCGGGCCTTTCGCGTGGATGGGGTGATCCTGGAGTCCCTCAAGTTCTGCGACCTGTGGGGCGTGGAGGCCAGTGTCCTGGCCGAGGCGCTGCGCGAGGCCGGCGTGCCGGTGCTGCGGCTGGAGCGGGACTACGCCCTGTCGGGCGAGGGCCAGCTCCGGACCCGGGTGCAGGCGTTTCTCGAGAGCCTGGGCAGGTGAGCAACGTGACGTCCCTCTTCCGCAAAGCGGCTTCATTGAATCAG
>CAYFWA010000055.1:0-1700 GCA_964346625.1 uncultured Myxococcales bacterium | reverse complement strand
TGGGCTCTCACGTGAGCTCCCACGTGGGCTCGCGCCTGCGCTCCGCCTGGCGCGCGACCCTGGGCGCCGCCCTCGGAGAGACGGCGGGCTCCGCCCCGGTGCCCGCCGTCTCTCCGTCGGTGGTGCCGCGTCTCTCCGATCCGTCGCCACGGGATCGCTGGGTGGCGGCCTCCCACGAGCTGGCCAACTGGCTCGAGCTGGGCTCGCTGGGCTGGCGGGTGCGACCCGATCGGCTGGTGCGGGCCCTGCGCGAGCAGCCCTGGCTGCGCACGCTGCTGCAGGTAAACCGGCTGCACGACCGGATGACGCGCAGTCGTCGGGGCCGCTACCGTGAGGCCTCCGCCCTCACCATCTCCGCGGTGCTGGCCGAGGTGGTGGACATGCTCGCGGGTATCTACGGCCGCCCGGACCACGTGGTGCTCCACGAGGACCTCGTGCCACCGGAGATTCTCTTCGGGATGGGCCTCGAGCCGTGGATGGCCGAGTTTCTGGGCATCGTGCTGCCCATGGTGCATCCCCCCGCGGTGGAGCCCTACATCGACACCGCCGAGCAGCACGGGATCCCTCCGGACGTGTGCAGCCTGCCCAAGTCCACCCTCGGGCTGGCGCTGCAGGGGCACATGCCGCCCCCGGTGGCCATGGTCACCTCGAACATGCCCTGCGACGGCGGCATGAGCCAGTACACCCTGCTGGAGCGGCGGCTCGGCGTGCCCACCTTCCGGCTGGACGTGCCGTATCACTTCTACGACGAGCGTGCGGTGGGCTACTTCGCCCAGCAGCTCCGGCAGCTCATCGCCTGGCTCGAGGAGCACACGCCGGGGCGCATGGACTGGGATCGACTGCGGCAGGTGTGCCAGGAGCGCAACCGGGCGGTGGAGCACGAGCTGGAGCTGTGGGACTGCCTGCGGGCGCGGCCGGCTCCCCTGGCCGCCGAGCCGGTGTATCTGTCTCACCTGATGTTCGGCATCGGCCGCCCCGGGACGCCCCGCGGCACCGCCCTGTTTCGCCGCGTGGCGGAGTTGGCGCAGGAAAACCTCGCCGCGGGCGCGGGGGCCCTGGATGACGAGCGCTATCGGGTGGCGCTGTGGAACCCCCCCACGCTCGTTTTCAGTGATCTGTTCGCCTGGGCCGAGCCGCGCTGGGGCGCGGCCCTCGTCATGGACATGCTGACCTATCACCGCCACCCCTTCGTGGACACCCGGAGCCCCGAGACCATGCTGCGGGACCTGGCCCGGATCCTCATGCAGGGCCCCATGGCCCGCCACACCCGGGGCCCGGCGGAGAACTTCTTTGGCGACCTGTTTCAGTTCTACGAGCAGCTCGACCTCGACATGATCTGGATGGCGGGCCACATCGGCTGCAAGAACACCCAGGCCCTGCTCGGCATCTTCCGGGAGCAGTGCCGCAAGCGGAGCATCCCCTTGCTGGTCATCGACTACGATCTCTCCGACACCCGCGTGGTCTCCACCGCGGGGATCCGCGATCAGGTGGATCGCTACCTCGAGACCGTGATGCGCGCCGAGCGGCTGGACGTTCCACCCGCAACGACCGAGAGGAAACCCGGTTCGGTCACCGGAACCGGAACCGGAACCGGAACCGAAACCGGAACCGGAACCGAAATCGGAACCGGAACCGGAACCGAAATCGGAACCGGAACCGGAACCGGAACCGGAACCGGAACCGGAACCGGAACCGGAACC
>CAYFWA010000054.1:3763-17802 GCA_964346625.1 uncultured Myxococcales bacterium | reverse complement strand
GGCGTCGGCGGCGTCGGCGCCGGCGTCGGCGGGGGCGGCGGCGGCGGCGGCTCGGAGGCAGCCGTCCGGGACGGCGACGGCGGCGCACCCTCGGCGGAATCCGACGAACGGAGCGCAGTGCGCAAGAGGAGCCCCACCGCGGTCCCCTCCCCGGGCCGGCTCCGGAGCTCCAGCTCGGAGCCGTGGGCGCGGGCGAGCTGCTGGACGATGGCCAAGCCGAGCCCCAGCCCCCGCTCGGCGCACCCGTGGCGCACGAAGGGCTCGGTGGCCCGCCCCATTAGATCCCGGGGGAGGCCCGGGCCCTCGTCGGACACCTCCAGGTGGATCCGCTCCGCGTCGCGCTGCTCGGCAGCCACCGTGATGGGCACGGCGGCCCCCGAGTGGGTGTGGGCGTTGTTGAGCAGGTTGCCGAGCACCTGACTGAGCATCTCGCCGTTCGCCAGCACCGGCGGCAGGCGCTCGTCCACGGCCACGCGCACGGTGGAGGCGTCGCGGCCGGAGCGCACCAGGAAGTCCGTCACACCCTCCTTCACGTGCGCCGCGAGATCCAGGGGCACGAGGGCGGGGGCCGGGCCCGTGGGGTTGGCGAGCTGCTGATAGCGCAGGATGTCATCCACCAGCGCCGCGAGCCGCCGCAGGTTGCGGAAGGCGACCTGCATGCTCGCCTGGGCCGACGGCTCGAGGTCCCCGAGCTTCCCGGCCAGCAGCAGCTCCAGATACCCGATGCCCGTCACCAGGGGCGTGCGCAGCTCGTGGCTCACCATGGCGATGAACTCCTCGCGCTCCCGGTAGGCCGCGGCCAGCCGCTCGTTGGCGTGGCGGAGCTGCTCGTTGCGCTCCTCCAGCTCGGAGGTGCGCTGGTGTACGCGCTCCTCGAGCCGATCCCGGGCGCGCCGCAGGCGGTCCTCGAGCCGCTTGCGGCGAAAGAACTCCGGCACCTCCAAGGAGCCCGGCCCGGCGGCCACGCTCACGCCGGATGCCTGGAGGCGCTCCAGGTGTCCCGAAATGCGCTGCGGCGGCGCCATGATGAACCGACAGTGGTCATCCCCCCGCGCGCGGCAGGCGATCTCCACGGACACGAGGGGGAAGCCAAAGGACTGCTCGCACCAGCCCGAGGAGTACCCGGCGTTCATCACGCACACCGGGAAGGCCGCCCGGATGCCACGCCGCAGCCACGCCTCCGCCTCGAAGCTGTGCTCGTGATCGAAGCTCAGGAAGTAGTCGTCGTCCGGGGAGGTTCGCGACTCCGGGTGGATCACCACCCGCGCCCACCCCGTCCAGACGAAGTTGAGGGGGCCGGCCGACAGGCGCTCCACCGGATCCTGCACCCCCATGCGCTCTTGGAATGCCGCGGCGTCCGCCTTGCCCAGGGCATGGGCGACGTCGAACAGCAGGGAAAAGGCCGCTGAGCGTGCCTCCTGCTCACCCCGATCCCGATACAGGGATTGCACGAGCTCGAAGAACTCGGTGGACAGTGACGCCGCGCGCACCAGCACGTACCGCTCGCCAGAAAACGTGAGCCGCGCCTCGCTGGGATCCGCGGACCGCGCGAGGAAGTAGCGGCTGACCTCCTGCTGGGCCCGCATGAAGGCGTCTCGCAGGGGCTCGGGCGCAGACACCAACGGTGCCTCGGGCACCGCGCCGCTCCCTTCCTCGCGACACTGGGCAAGCGACTGCTCCAGCTCTGCCACCCGGCGTCGCAGGCGGGCGAGCTCCGCCTCCTTTCGAGCTCGGTCGTTGTTCTCGCTCACGAGACCATCCTGTCTCTGTCTCCCCCGGGCGGCCGGTCCTTCCGCCCGCCCAGCCCATCCTCCACCCACCCAGCCCATCCTTTTCATATCATTATTTTACCGAAATCATGAGCTTTCGGTAACCGTCGCTTTTGACGCGTCTCGTCATCCTCCTTTGATGCCGGAGCACCCAACGTATATACTGCGGCTCACCGCCCAAGGAGGACCGCATGGACTTTGCGCTCACCGACGAGCAACGGATGTTCAAGGCCGAGGTGCTCAAGTTCGCCCGGCAGGAGATCGTGCCGCGCGTGCGGGAACAGGAGCTCAAAAGCGAGTTCGATCGGCAGAGCTGGAACAAGCTGGGCGAGTTCGGCCTGCTCGGCCTGCATCTGCCCGAAGAGTACGGCGGCGGCGACGCCGACGTGATGACCGCGGTGCTCGCCGGGGAGGCCCTGGGCGAGGCCGGGGTGGATGGCGGCCTGACGTTGAGCCTCGGCGCGCACACCTACCTGTGCACCGATACCATCTTTGCGCACGGCACCGATGAGCAGAAGCGGCGCTACGTCCCGAAGCTCGCCTCCGGTGAGTGGATTGGCTGCATGGGTCTGACCGAGCCTGGCGCCGGTTCAGACGCTGCGTCCATCCGCACCCGCGCCGTGAAGCAGGGGGACCGCTGGGTGCTCAACGGCACCAAGATCTTCATCACCAACGGCTCCATCGCGGACGTGGCGGTGGTCTACGCCAAGACCGACCCGGAGGCGGGACACGCCGGGATCAGCGCCTTCGTGGTGGAAAAGGGCACCCCCGGCTACTCGGTGAGCCGCGATCTCGTCAAGATGGGGGTGAAGACCTCTCCCACCTCGGAGCTCGTGTTCGAGGACTGCGAGATCCCCGCCGAGAACCTGCTGGGCTTCGAGGGGGGCGGCTTCCTCATGGCGCTGCAGACCGTGGAGTGGGACCGCTCCACGCTGCTGGCGCCCTTCGTCGGGGGCATGCAGTATCTCATCGAGCGCTGCGCCGTGTACCTGCACGAGCGGGAGCAGTTCGGCCGCCCCATTGGATCTTTCCAGGCCATGAAGCGCAAGCTGGCGGACCTGAAGATCTTCCTGGAGACCAGCCGCTCGCTGGCCTACCGCATTGCCTGGTGCAAGGACCAGGGCCGGCCGCTGAACCACCTGGAGGCGGCCGTGGCAAAGCTGTACCTGGGCGACTGGTCGCTACAGCCCTCCTTCGACGCGGTGTCCATCTTCGGGGGGTACGGCTACTGCCACGAGTATGACGTGGAGCGGGTCTTTCGGGACGGTCGCCTGGCGCCCATCGGGGGCGGCACCTCGGAGATCCAGAAGATGATCATCTCCCGGTTGATGTAAAAAAGAGGGGAAGCGCCGTGAACTTCGATTGGACCGAAGAGCAACAGAAGCTGCGGGACGCGGTGGAGGCACTGCTGGACGACGCCACGCTCCGCGACGCAGAGGACATGGAGACCGCCGACCTGGGGCGGCTCGAGGCGCTCACCCGCGAGCAGCTCGCCCGACTGGGCGAGGCGGGCTACCTGTCGGTGGCCCAGGGCGCCTCAGGCCGCGCCGAGACGCTCGCCTGGATCGCCGCCGGTGAGGTGCTGGCGCGCGCTTCGGGGGCGCTGTACCTCGCCGCCGAGTCGAGCGCGCGGCTGTGCGGGGGGCTGGTGGCCACCCACGGCACCTCTACCCAGCACAAGGAGATCCTGGAGGGCCTCCGGCGCGGCACGCTGGTGGGCGCGGTGGCGGCCTCCGACGCCGACGACGGTGATCCCGCCACCGCCACCCTCGAGGGACAAGAGGCGGTGGTGCAGGCCACCAAGGCCTACGTCACCAATGGTCCCCTGGCGGACTGGTACGCCGTAGTGGTGCGGTGCGACGGTCAACCCGCCGTGGCGCTGGTGGAGCGCGGGGCGCGGGGGCTCAAGCGCGGTGAGCGCCTGGACACGCTGGGCTATCACGGCCTGGCGGTGGCGCCGCTGTGGCTCGACAAGGTCCGCATTTCGCGCGACCGGCTCTACGGGCCCTTCCCCGACGACGGGCCGCTCACCGAGCTGCGGCGCGTCGAGGATCTGGTGCTCGCCTGCGCCTCGGTGGGGCTCGCCGCGCGCAGCTTCGACGCGGCCAAGGCCCACGCCAACCGCCACCAGCGGGGGGGCAAGCCCCTCATGGGCTACCAGGACGTGCGCTTCCAGCTCGCCGAGATGCTCACCCTGGTGCAGACCGCCCAGCTCGCCGTACAGCGGGCGGGTTGGCTCGTGACGGACGTGGACGGACCCGACGGGCGGGAGGCGGGCGCCATGGTGCGCGTGGCCAAGGTCTTCTGCGCGGAATCCGCCGAGGAGGTCGCGCGTAGCGCGATGCAGGTCCTGGCCGGGCGGGGCTTCATGAGCGGCAACCCCGCCGAGCGCGCCTACCGCGACGCCAAGCTCGCCGCCCTGGCGGGCACCACCTCCGGCGTCGCCCGCATGCAGATCGCCGACGAGCTGCTGGAGCGCTACGAGCCGTAACGCGCCCGACGGCGCTCGAGCAGGAACCCAACGGCTGACGCCCCGCGGAGGGGCCCTGCCCCCCGCCAGAGGAACCCAGGACACCCCCATGCAGGTCATCCAGAGTCGAATCGACCCCCAAAGCGACGAATACAAGCGCAACTACGAGGCCATGGCCGAGCGGATGGCGACGCTTCGCGAAGAGCTGCGCAAGGCCCGCGAGGACCGCTCGGACAAGGCCAAGGCCCGCAACGCCGAGCTGGGCAAGCTCACCGTGCAGGAGCGCCTGGACCGGGTCCTGGACAAGGGGTCCCCCTGGCTCGAGCTCGCGCCCCTCGCGGCTTGGAACGAATACGACGGGCGCATTCACGGCGCGGGCTCGCGGGCCGGCATCGGCCTGGTGCACGGCCGTGAGGTGATCATCCACGCCAACGATCCCATGATCAAGGGAGGCACCATCTACCCCCTGGGCGTGAAAAAGACCCTGCGCTGCCAGACCATCGCCCTGGAAAACCGCCTGCCCGCCATCATGCTGGTGGACTCTGGCGGCGCCTATCTGCCCATGCAGTCGGAGATCTTCCCCGACGTGGACGACGGGGGCCGGGTCTTCTACAACCAGGCCCAGCTCTCCAAGGCGAACATCCCCCAGCTCTGCGCGGTGATGGGCCTGTGCACCGCGGGGGGCGCCTACATCCCGGCCATGAGCGACCACGTGGTCCACGTGAACAAGACCGGCGCCATCTTCCTGGGCGGGCCGCCCCTGGTGAAGGCCGCCACCGGCGAGGAGGTGAGCGCCGAGGAGCTCGGCGGAGCCGACGTGCATTGCAGCGAGTCCGGCGTCTCGGACTACTTCGCCGAGGACGACGTTGACGCCTGCCAGATCCTACGGGACATCGTCGCGCTGCTGCCCGAGCAGCCCCGGGCCACCGTGCCCCGACGCGCCCCCCGCCCTCCGCTGTACGATCCCCAGGAGCTGTGGGGTGTGGTCCCGGAGCGGCTCTCCACGCCCTACGACGCCCGGGAGCTCATCGCGCGGATGGTGGACGGCTCGGAGCTCCACGAGTTCAAGGCGCGCTTCGGGCCCACCCTGGTGACGGGCTGGGCCTACCTGCACGGCTACCAGGTGGGCATCCTGGCCAACAACGGGGTGCTCTTTTCCGACAGCGCCCTCAAGGCCACGCAGTTCATCCAGCTCTGCGATCGCCAGGGAATCCCCCTAGTGTTTCTGCAGAACATCGCCGGCTACATCATCGGCCGGGACTACGAGCGCGCGGGCATCACCAAGGACGGTCACAAGATGGTCAACGCGGTGGCCACCGCCACCGTGCCCAAGCTCACGGTGATCGTCGGCCAGTCCTTCGGGGCGGGCAACTACGGCATGTGTGGCCGGGCCTACTCACCGCGCTTTTTGTGGATGTGGCCCAACGCCCAGATCGGGGTGATGGGCGCCGAGCAGGCCGCCCAGGTGCTGATCACGGTGAAGAACGACCAGCAGGCCCGTGCCGGCGAGCCACCCATGGAAAAGGAGATGGAGGAGTTCATCCGCATGCCCATCCAGCAGGCCGCCGAGAAGGAGGGCAGCGCGCTGTACTCCTCGGCGCAGCTCTGGGACGACGGCGTCCTCGATCCGGCGCAGACCCGCGACGTGCTCGGGCTCGCCCTCAGCGCCTCCCTCAACGCGCCCCTCGAGGGTCGTAAGCAGGGGCACGGCACCTTCCGGATGTAGGGGCACCCCGCCAATTGAGGAGACCGTCATGCCCAACTCCACGAAACAACCTACGCCCTCCTCCGCCTCCGCGGTGCCCTCGCCCGCCTCCGCGGTGCCCTCGGGCGCCTCCGCGGTGCCCTCGGGCGCCTCCGCGGTGCCCTCGGGCGCCCCCGCGCCAACGACCCCGCCCTTCGAAAAGGTGCTGGTGGCCAACCGCGGAGAGATCGCCGTCCGCATCATGCGGACCCTCCGGGAGCTGGGGATCGCCAGCGTGGCGGTCTACTCCGACGCCGACCCCGAGGCCTTGCACGTGCTCACCGCCGACGAGGCCGTCCGGCTGGGGGAGGCCGCCCCCGCCGCCAGCTACCTGAACGTGGCGGCCCTGGTGCGGGCCGCCCGGGACACGGGGGCCCAGGCCGTTCACCCCGGCTACGGCTTCCTCGCCGAGAACGCCGCCTTCGCCCGCGCCGTCACCGACGCCGGGCTGGTGTTCATCGGCCCCGGCCCCGAGGTCATCGAGCGGCTCGGGGACAAGACCGTGGCGCGCCGGATCATGCAGGAGGCCGGGGTGCCCGTGATCCCCGGCATGCTCGAGCCCGAGACCGACCCGGCGCGCCTCGCCGCCGCCGCCCGGGACATCGGCTTCCCGGTGCTGGTAAAGGCCGCCGCCGGGGGCGGCGGCAAGGGGATGCGCGTGGTCACCGATCCCGCCGCCCTCCAGGAGGCCTGCCAGCAGGCCGCCCGGGAGGCCGAGGCCGCCTTCGGCGACGGGGGGATCTACCTGGAGCGCTACCTCCCGCAGCCCCGTCACGTGGAGATCCAGATCCTGGCGGACGCCCACGGCCACGTGTTGCACCTCAACGAGCGCGAGTGCTCCATCCAGCGTCGCCACCAGAAGATCATCGAGGAGACCCCCTGCCCGGCGCCCATCTACACCGACGCCCTGCGACAGGAGATGGGCAGCGCCGCCGTGGCCGCCGCGGAGGCCGCCGGCTACGTGAACGCGGGCACCGTGGAGTTCCTCCTGGACGACAGCGGACACTTCTACTTCCTGGAGGTGAACACCCGCCTGCAGGTGGAGCACCCCATCACCGAGGCCGTCTGCGGGGTGGATCTGGTGGCCCACCAGCTCGACATCGCGGCGGGCCGCACGCTGTCACTGGCCCAGGGTGACCTTCGGCCCCGAGGCCACGCGGTGGAGTGCCGCATCTACGCCGAGGATCCCGCGGCGCAGTTCATGCCCGCCCCGGGTCGGGTGCTGCTGCACCGCCCCGCCGCCGGACCCGGAGTGCGCTTCGACAGCGGCATCTACTCCGGTGCCGAGGTGCCCGTGGACTACGACCCCATCCTGGGCAAGCTCGTCACCTGGGCGGAGACCCGGGAGCTCGCCCTCGCCCGCATGGAGCGGGCGCTCAAGGAGAACGTGGTCCTGGGGGTACAGACCAACACCGAGTACCTGCTCGACATCCTGTCCCACCCGGCCTTCCACGCGGGCGCCACCCACACCGCCTTCCTCGACGAGCACCTCGGCGGTTGGGCTCCCAGCACCCACGCCGCCGAACAGGCCGCCCTGGCCTACGCCGCCGCCGACCTGGTGGGCGTGGGCGGCGTGGGCGCGGCCACTGGCGCGCAACACGGCCTCGGCGCCGGCACGGGTGCCGGCACGAGCCGCGACGCCCTGCCCTCCCCCTGGCAGACGCTGCGCGGCTTCGACTCCGCCCGCGGCGGCCCGGCCCCTCCCGCCTCCGCTGGCAACAGCGGCTGACCGGCGGACCGACGACCCCGGAGCATTCCCATGCGTGCCCACCGCACCGCTCGCAGCACCACTCGCAACCCCGATGCGCTGGCCTGCCCGACGCAACCAACGCGCGTCCTCGTACGGTCCGCGGCCGGGGCGCTCGCGACCGCGCTCGCGCTCGCCCTTGCCCTCGCCCTCGCTCTGCCGCTGACGGGCTGCGAAAACCGCAAGGCCCGCTGCCAGGAGCTGCTGCGCGAGATCAACCGCTGCAACCCCGAGGGGTTCGAGCCCTCGGATCGCCAGCGCCGGGAGTTTCTGGCCAACTGCCAAAATGAGTACGATCGCGGCACGGTGAAAAAGACCCGCGAGTGCGTAGCCCGCCACCCGGACTGCCCCGAGCGCAGGGCGTGCATCCGCAAGGCCCTGCAGATCGAGCACATCGAATCGTCTGACGAGGCCCAATAGACCAAAAACCCCGAACCTCTTGACCTCGGCGCCGGCCTGCGGCCTACTTCTCGTATGCGCATCCTGTACTACATCACCATCGTGTACTGCGTGGGGCTGGCCGCCCTGGTCCAGATCCCCGTCAGCCCCGACGTGCCCTCGCTGCCGGACAAGGACCGCAGCAAGTCCCAGGGCGACTCGCCCGCGCGCCGGATCCTCGAGGTGGCGCACCAGCGCATGGAGGGCCGCCCGGGCATCCAATTCGCTGACTTCCTGGGCCGGGACAAGCGCGTGCGGTTCAACTACCGTCGCGTGCGCAAGGCCTACGACGCGCTCACCGACACCCTGGCCCGCGCCCAGGCCAGCGGGGAGCGCCCGTCGCGCCAAAAGGTAACGCGCCAGTTCCAGGAGCTCAAAAGCGCCGGGGGCTACCTCGAGAGCGCCATCGACCACCAGCGGGGCTGGATCGGCAAGGTGCGGGTACAGCTCGGCCTGGCCTTCGGCCTCGGCCTGGTGGCCGCGCTGTTCGGCCTCATCGGGGTGCACCTGGTGTCGGCCATCGGCCTGCTGCTGGGCGCCCTCGCGCCGCTGCTCTACGGCGTCGCGGTGCAGCCCTTCCCCGGCGAGCCCCTAGCCCTGTCCGGCCCCCTGCTCATCGCCGCGGTGATCGCCTTCGTCTTCTTTCTCAAGCAACGCAACGCCGCACCCCCGCCCGCTGCGGGAGCTTCGGGGTCTTCGCCCGAGGCACCTCCGCCCGCTGCCTGACGCCCCTGCCTGACGCCACTGCCTCGTTCCGCTCCGACCCTGCGCCCGGCTCTGCACCGTAAACGGTTGCCAGACCATGTGCGCTTCGGTAAGATCCACTACATTACAATGTTGGCTGTCGTTACCCACCGGGAGGTGATTCCATGCGGCGTACGATGCTGGTAACCGTTCAGGGGTCTCGTAGGACCGAAAGCCTAGTAAACGGCACCAAGGCAGGTTTCCGTGCAGCGGCGCGAAGCGCGGTGATTGGGGGTGAGCCCCGAAAAACCGCGCTTTTTCGGGGCGAGGGGGGATGGGACATCCCCCCTGAACGCTTGCCGATGCTGTCGAGCAGCGCTCGACTCGTGGCGAGGACATTGGTGTTGGTATTCGTGGGCGCCTACGCGCTCGTGGCGGTCGGGTGTGGGGACTCCTACAGCACCGGGCCACGCTGTGGCAACGGAGAACGAGAGGAGGGCGAGGAGTGCGACGGGGAGGACCTCGCGGGTCAGGGGTGCGGGAGCCTGGGCCTGGAGGATGGCACCCTCGGTTGCAGCGAGAGCTGCACCTACGACGTGAGCCAGTGCACCGGCAGCGCCGAGTGCGGCAACGGGGCCGCGGAGTATCCCGAGCAGTGCGACGCCACGGATCTGGCGGGCACCACCTGCGAGGACCTGGGGTTCGACGCCGGGTCGCTGGCCTGCGCGGCGGACTGTACCTTCGAGACGGCCGGCTGCGTCCAGATCGCCGAATGCGGCGACGGCGTGGCCGAGGGCGCTGAGGAGTGCGACGAGGCCGACCTGGACGGGGCGGACTGTGAGAGCCTCGGGCTGGAAGGCGGCAGCCTGACCTGCGCGGCGGACTGCACCTATGATGTGTCCGGATGTACGGGCACCGCGGAATGCGGCAACGACGCCCGCGAGCACCCGGAGCAGTGCGACGGCGCGGATCTGGGCGGCGCCACCTGCGAGGACCAGGGGTTCGACGGCGGGACGCTGGCCTGCGCCGGCGACTGCACCTTCGACACCAGCGGCTGCGAGCAGTGCGGCGACGGAGTCGTACAAGCCGGAGAAGCCTGTGACGGCACCGACCTGGGCGGTCACACCTGCGAGAGCGAGGGCTTCGGCGGCGGGACGCTGACCTGCGGGAGCGACTGCACCCTCGACACCAGCGGCTGCGTGGCCGAGACCACGCCGGTGTGCACGCCGGCCCCCCCGGCGACCCAGGTGGACGAAGGCGGCGGGCCGGTGGTGCTCACCTTCACCTGCACCGACGCCGACGGGGACCTGCTGTCCGTGGCGAGCACCGACAGCTCGGGCCTGCCCGATGGCGGGGTGAGCTTCGCCGATGACGGTCCGGCCAACGGGATCACGGTGACCGTGACCCTGGATCCGGACTCCGACGACGCCGGGCCCACGGGACACGTGTCCTTCGAGGCCGCCTTCACCGTAGCGGATCCGCAGGCCAACGCCGTCACCGTGATCGTGCCGGTGACCTTCGACAACCTCCCGGTGACCTTCACGCCGGATCCGGTGCCCAACCAGGTCGTCACCGTGGGCGAGACGCTGGACGTGGTGGTGACCTTCGACGATGGCGACGGCGACAGCCTGTCGTTCACCCCCAGCTTGCCGGGCTACGGTTCCCTGGCGACGGCGGGCTCCGTGGCCACCCTCACCTTCGCCCCCACGTCGGCGGCGGATGACAGCGGCAGCCCGGACGCCGTATCCCTGCAGGCTGACGACCCGCAGGACGGCACCGTGACCGCCAGCTTCACCGTGGAGGTCAATCAGGCGCCGGTGGCCGATGCCGGGCCGGACGTCACCGCAGCCCCAGACAGCGTCATCGGCCTCGACGGCACCGGTAGCGTCGACCCCGACGGTGACCCCCTGACCTATCAATGGACGCCGGGCGCCGGCGCGCCAGCCCTGGACGACCCCACCTCCGCCACCCCGAGCCTGGTGGGAGGCGCCTGCGGAGAGACGTATACCTATACCCTGGTGGTCAACGACGGCTACGTGGACTCCGCTCCCGACACCGTGGTGGTAACGCTCCACGCCAGCGGCCCCTACGTATCCGAGGCCGACTGCACGCCGGGAGACGAGTGCGGCGACCTCAGCCGACCCTGGTGCACCATCACCGGCGGAGTGGAGGCGGCGCGCACCCACGCGTACCCGCAGATCTACGTGAAGGAAGGGGAGTACACCCAGGGCACCACCGCGACGGTAGACGAAACCCTGGTGATCCAGCCCACCGCCAGCGCCACGGATTGCGAGATCCTGGGCGGCTACACCGACCTGGCCACCCTGGCGCGGGCCAGCGGTCCGAGCTGTGACACCGCCACCCCCGGCTCCGGCGCCACCGTGGTCTGGACCAACACCCCGCGGGGCGTACAGTTCACCGCGGGCAGCCAGCACCGGTTCGACGGGTTCTGCGTGCGCGCCCAGGCCTCCGCCACCTCCACGCCCCGCCAGGCGAACCTCACGGTGGAGGACGCCGCGCCCACCCTCGCCCACAACATCGTGGACGCCGTGTCCGCCTCCGCCGCCGACGAGACCGCGGGAATCCTGGTTCTGGGCAACGATCCCAGCGCTCCGGCAGCGCCCGTGATCCACCACAACGTGGACGTCCCGGCCGACGGTCTGTATTTCGGCGGCAACGGCGTGAACGCGGCCATCGGGATCGCGGTGGATGGGGCGGCGGACGTCTACCTGCACCACAACAGCTTCACCGGCGGCGGCGCCGCCGGCGGCAGCGGGAGCCAGCTCACCGTGGGCGTGCTGTTCGATGGGCAGGGTCAGCTCCGCCTCGAGGACAACGTCCTCGCCGGAGGAGACGGCGCCACCGCAGCGGTGGGGCTGGTGGCCCGACAAACTGGCGGGCCCCTCTCGGTCACGGCGGCTCGCAACGACCTGGCGGGCGGCACGAGCCCGGGGCGGGCAGTGGGCGCGCGGATCGTGGGCGTGAGCATGGCTCTGGTGACCGACCACAACCGCGTGGACGGACGCCTCGGAACCGGGGGCGGCCTCGTGGCCCACGGGCTGGTGTTCGAAGGCGTCGCCGACGCCCGGGTCAACGACCGTAACGACATCCACGGCGGCCAGGCCCGCAACGAGGCCAACGGGATCCGGTCTTACGGCGGCACCTCCCTGGTGGTCACCGACACCAACACCGTTCGCGGGGGGCTCGATGGCGGTACCGGCTCCGCCGAGCTGGTGGGCATCCGGGCCGAAGCCTCTCCCCTGCTGGTGGTGTCCACCGGCAACACCGTCTCGGGCGCCGAGGTGGACTCCACCACGGGGCTGCCCGTGGCCGGAGGCCGGTACGTCCACGGCGTGTCCGCCGATGGGATGACCGAGGTGACCCTCGCCGACAACGACGCCCTCATCGGAGGCGCCCCGGCGGGCTCGACCCTGATCAACACCGACTACCAGGCCACCGGCGTCCGGCTGCTTCGGCCCGACACCGTCAGCGTGTCGGGCAACACCCTGCTGCAGGGCTGCCTCCCGCGCTGCGGACCCGGGGACCAACCGCCTATGACGGGCCTGCAGCCCGCCACGGGGGCCGGCGTCCTCGTGCAGGGACGCGGCGGCGGGGGGACCAAGGTCATCACGGCCAACGACACCATCATGGGCGGGCCGGTGTCCGGAGCCCCCCTGCGAACCTACGCCGTGGGCGTGGACGTCCGGGGCCCCACCCCATCGGGCTCCAGCGCGGCCCTGGCAGTGGAGGTGAGCCAGAACGTCGCCCTCAGCGGCAACGTGGAGCCGGACACGGCCACAGATACCAACCGGCCGCGATACGCCATAGGCCTGCGGGCGCACCACGCCCAGGTGACCGTGGAGGACAACGGAGTCGTCCGCGGCGGCCGAGCCGATCAAGAGGCCGTTGGTCTACAACTCACCCAGAGCGGGGCCCTGCCCACCAGCGCCCACGTGGTAGAAAACGGCGCGGTCTACGGCAACCCCTTCACGGACTACCCCGCCCAGCGCCCCTTCGCGGTCTACGGGATCCGCAGCGAGGCGCAGGCCGGCGGGACCCTCGTGCTGTGGGTGGCGGGCACGCCGACCGTGCCGCAGGAGGTGGGCGGGGGCTTCGCTCGCCCCAACGTGCAGGGCACCGCCGTGGGGATCCGCGCGCTGCGCGCCGCCCAGGTGGAGATCGATCACAATCGGATCTGGGGTGGGGTCGTGCCCGGCGGCCTCACCCAGCGCGGGCTGTGGCTGGAGCATCCGGCCACCGAGGCCCAGGTGCGCGGCAACCGCATCGAGGCCTGCGGCCCCCTGCTGGCCGGCTCCAGCGTGCACCACCCCGACTGCGAGCAGCTCTGGATGCGCTCCGAGGGGCTGTATCTCGTAGACGGGGTCGGCATGCCCACCTGGGTGTACAACAACCTGGTGTTCGGTGGGTTCAGCCAGTCCGGCTCCACCGGGGTGCGCATCGACGACTCGGGAAACAACGCCGCCCAGGTGAAGCTCTACAACAACTACGTCAACGCCCAGGGCCTCTTCGCCACGAGCTGCGCCGCCACGGGGCCCGACGCCCGAGCGGTGGAGCTACGCCCCTCCAGCGGCAGCATCAACTTCGGCGACGGCATCGAGCTGCACAACAACATCCTCGACGGCGGCGGGCGGACCTGTACCCGCTACGGCGTCTACGAGGCCAACCACGGCGGCGTGGGCGACGTCTTCCGTGCCCTGGTGGTCTCCCACAACCTGTGGGTGCAGGTCCTACCGGGACGCGACAACAACCCCGCCGGCGCCGTCACCTGGGGGTACCACGAGTCCACGGGGGCGAACTGGTGCGAAGCGGGCGTGGACACCATCGGGCCGGCGGGCTGTCTCAGCGACCCCACGGCGCCCACCACCGCGAGCCTGTACACCGACAGCCGGGAGGGTGACCCCGTCTTCGAAGGGGTGGACACCGCGATCTCGGAGCGCCCCGGGGAGCTACCCCTGTCGGACTTCCATGCCACCGGCGCCGACCTCCAGAGCACGGGGGACTGCGGCGCCGCGGTGGTCCCCTTCATCGCCGAGGACTACGAGGGTGACACCCGACCCAACCTGCCCACCTGCGATCTCGGCCACGACGAGACCCTGTAACGAGACCCTGTAGCGCGACCCTATGGCGCGACCCTATGGCGCGACCCTATGGCGCGACCCTATGGCG
>CAYFWA010000054.1:2210-3663 GCA_964346625.1 uncultured Myxococcales bacterium | reverse complement strand
ATGGCGCGACCCTATGGCGCGACCCTGTAGCGCGACCCTGTAGCGCGACCCTGTAGTGTGTAGCCAAAACGATCCCGGATAACTTTTCGGAGCGCGGGAGGGCTGTGGTAAACTAATCGCGTTTCGACAACGGGCACACACCGAGGTCACCGTGAGCGAAAACCCAGGCCGCCACTGAGCCCCGCCCGACGCGCTCGAGCGTCGGGCGGGGAAAACCACCCACGCCCACCGAAACGCCCCCCTCGAATCGATCGCCCGCGCGACCGCATGGATCCGGTGTCCGCTCGCATATCCCCATTTCCCCGTGAGACCGGAGGCAGGTGACTCGGACCGCCGCGCTGGCGCCGCGCTGGCGCCGCGATGGCGCCGCGATGGCAAAGGCAGAAGGCTCATTCCACCGCGATGGCGGCGAAGGCGATCACGGCCCTGACGTCCCGCTCGTCCAGCTCGGGGAACCGCTCCAGCACCTGCGCCACGCTGGCGCCCGTGGCGAGCACCGCCATGACATCCCGCACCAGCACCGTGGTCCCCTTGATCACCGGCAAGCCGTCGCGAACGTCCGGATCCTGCTCGAAGTGGTCTTCGTACTTCATGGTGTATCTCGAGCCCGATAGGTTGTTACCATGGCCTGGGCAGTCCGTACCAGCAACGATTTCGGCGCCATTCGAGCGGTGCCGCCCCACGGTCATGGCCCCCGAGGCTCGTCTCTGCTATCTTCGGGGCGCTGCCTGGCCAGCTCGACGGCGCCAGCTCGACAGCGCCAGCTCGAGACGGCGCCAGACGCACCGCGGCAAACGGACGGTGCGAGGGTCCAGCAGAAAGGGGCGCGAGATGCTGCACGAGGTGGTGGTCAACGAGAGCGAGCTCACGGTGGAGGCCGAGGTGCTCGAGGACGGCGACCTCCGCGGTGGGGACAAGGGCGCTGGCAACGGCGACAACGGCGGCGGCGCCGCCGCCACCGCGGCGACAGCGGCGCCGGGGACGCTCGCGCGGCTCACCCTGGGCGACACCGTCTGGCAGGCGCGGGTAGCGGCCGGGGGAGCGCATCGCCTGGTGGTGCGCACCGAGCTGGGACGCCGCGAGGTGTGGGCGGCCCAGGGGCCGGAGGGGACCTGGATCTGGCTGGAGGGTCGAGCCCGGCTCGTGCAGGACGCCGAGACCCTGCGCGCGCGGCGAAGCGGTGGCAGCCAGGGGCTGGCCAAAGACGTGACGCCTCCCATGCCGGCGCTGGTGACCAAGATCCTGGTGAGCGAGGGCGACGAGGTCGAAAAAGGCCAGGGGCTGGTGGTGGTGTCCGCCATGAAGATGGAGATGACCCTGGTGGCGCCCTTTGCCGGGCGCGTGGCCCGGGTCCGCGCCGAAGAGGGCGCCAAGGTGAGCCCGGGAGACATCCTGGTGGACATCCAGCGAGAGGCCGAGGCCGAGGCCGAGGCCGAGGCCGAAGCCGAGGCCG
>CAYFWA010000054.1:0-2110 GCA_964346625.1 uncultured Myxococcales bacterium | reverse complement strand
CTGACACCCGCGCGGTTGGGACGCTGACACCCGCGCGGTTGGGACGCTGACACCCCGCGCCGAAGGAACGCTGAACCATGAGCTCACTTTGGACCCGAGACAACGCCGACTACGAGCGAAGCTGCATGATCACCTGCGCGCTGTCGGGGGTGGTGGCCAACCGCTCCCAGTGCCCGGCCATCCCCTACACCCCCGAGGAGTACGCCGCCGAGGCCAAGCGCGCCCACGACGCCGGCGCCGCCGTGGTACACGTCCACGCCCGCACGCCGGACGGGCTGCCCTCCTACGAGGTGTCGGACTACCAGGCCATCCACGACGCCATCACCGCCGCCTGCCCGGTGATCATCAACTTCTCCACGGGCGCCATCAACATCTCCACGGAGCAGAAGACGGCCCACATCAAGGCGATCAAGCCGGCCATCGGCGCCTTGAACATGGGCTCCATGAACTACGCGAAGTACCACCCCAAGAAAAAGGACTTCGTGTTCGAGTTCGTGTTCCCGAACCCGTTTTCCGAGATCGTGGAGATCGTCAAGGCCATGAACGAGGTGGGCACCAAGCCCGAGCTCGAGTGCTTCGACATCGGCCACGTGGGTAACTCCCATCCCCTGGTGGACATGGGCCTGCTCCAGCCGCCCTTCCAGTACAGCCTCATCATGGGCGTGCTGGGCGGCGTCCCCCCCACCACCGCGAACCTGCTGCGGATGGTGGAGAATCTACCCCCGCGCAGCGACTGGGAGGTCATCGGCATCAGCCACGACCAGTGGCGCCTGGTGGCCGCCGCCATCGGCATCGGAGGCAACGTCCGGGTGGGACTGGAGGACAACTTCTATCTGGCCTCCGGCCAGATGGCCGCCTCCAACGGCGAGCTGGTGGAAAAGGCCGCCCGCATGGTCCGCGACCAGGGGCGGGAGGTGGCCACCGTGCAGGAGTGCCGCGAGCGACTCGGGCTGCAACACCGCTGATTCCCAACGTGCCGCGGCGCGCACTGCGGCGCGCACTGAAGCGCGCACTGAAGCGCGCAATGCAGCGCGCAATGCGTTGCGCCCTGTAGCGCGCAACGCGGCGCGGCGCCCCCCCCGACATGCCATGGCCAAGCGCGTCCTCAAGCCCACCATCTTCCGGAGCATCCCGTGGATCCTGTTCGCGGTGGTGCTGCTCCCGGCGCTTTTTACCACTGCCGTGGGGATCCTGGTGCTGGTCTTCGGCGACGCCCCCGGCTTCATCGCCCTGGGGGTCCTGACCATCAGCTTCGCCGTGTTCGCCGTCAGCGGCGGATTCATCACGCTGGGCCTGGTGCTCCGGCAGAACAAGCTGACCCGCATGCAGACCGAGTTCATCGCCAACGTCTCCCACGAGCTGCGCACGCCGCTTTCCTCCATCCGGATGTACACCGAGACGCTGCGGCTGGGTCGCGTGCGCAGCGAGGAGGAACGCGAGGAGTGCCTGGCGGCGCTGCAGTCCGAGAGCGAGCGGCTCTCGGCCCTGGTGGAGCAGCTTCTGACCTTCCGTCGGGCGGACAGCGGCGCCAGCGGCCGGCACCCTCGGGACAGCGTCTCCCTGGCGGAGCTGGTACAGGAGGTGACGCGTCCCTACCTCGCCCGCACGGATCTCTCGAACCGGCTCTCGGTGGTGATCGAGCCCGCCCTGCCTCAGGTGGACGTGTCCCGCGAAGGCTTCCGGGAGGCCCTGACGAACCTCATCGAGAACGCGCTCACCCACGGCGGCGTCTCCGGCCCGGTGGTGGTGAGCGTCCGGGTCCAGGCGGGCGGCGTGGCGGTGAGCGTGCGAGACAGCGGGCCGGGGATCAACGAAAAGGACCAGCAGAAGATCTTCAGCCGATTCTACCGAGCCCAATCCACCACCGAGAGCAAAGTGGCGGGCTTCGGCCTGGGTTTGTCCATCGTGAACCGCTTCGCCCGGGATCACGGCGGCCAGGTGGAGGTGGAGAGCGCCCCGGGACAGGGCGCGGTGTTCACCCTCTGGCTGCCCGTCGCCGGGACCGGTGCCCCCCCGCTGGACCGCGCAACGGGCAGCGTGCCGGCGCCCTACTCCGCCTAAGGCCCCGGTCACGAATAAGGTGTCCAGTTCAGGGCGCCGAGGCGCCCGG
>CAYFWA010000053.1:0-17888 GCA_964346625.1 uncultured Myxococcales bacterium | reverse complement strand
TAAATATCCACCAATATTCGCCCTCCTCGCTCCTTGCGGGCCGGGCGCCTCGACGACCTGACTTGCACACCTTATTTTGACCAGCCTCCTAAGAGTGGACAGAGGATGACGAGACGAGACGACCCTATCCCCCGGAGCCCCCTCATGCGCACCTCGACTTTTTCTTTCCTCTCGCCGCAGCACCCCCGCTCGCGGGGCACCGGTGTCGCGGCCGCCGTCGCCCTGCTGGTGGCGCTCGGCGCCACCGCCGCCGCCTGCTCCGACGACGACTCCGGGGTCGATCCGGACGCGGGGTGGGACGCCGGACCCGGACCCGACGCCGGCGACGCGGGCCAGCCGGATCCGGACGGGGGAGATGGGGGTGGGACCGACCCGGACGCCGGGGACGCCGGGGATGCCGGGGATGCCGGGGATGCCGGCCCCGGGCCCGACTGCCACGAGGCCACCGGGCCGGGCGCCACGGGCACCGACACCTGGACCCACGGCAGCGACACGGCCACGGTCACCGTGGCCGGCCCGCCCTGTGGCCGCGCCTTCACCCTGAGCACCACCGCCTCGCTGCGCGACAACCTGCCAGCCAACCCTCGGACCTTCAGCGAGCAGACTGGCTGGCCGAGCGTGTCCACGGGCCACCAGATGTTCGATGCGCTCTACGCCCTGGCGCTGGAGGAGGTGCGGGAAAACAGCGTCTCTGCCATCCAGGACGGCGCCTACAACGGCGGCAACCCCATGCAGTGCCCGACGGGAGGCTGCTTCGAGACCGGGCGGCTGTGGAGCTTCGTGTGGACCCGGGACACCGCCTACGCCGTGGATCTGGCTCTGGCCGCCCTGGATCCCACCCGCGCGAAAAACTCGCTGGAGCTCAAGGTCTCCGACCTGCGCTCCGGTGGGTCCCCCCAGATCGTCCAGGACACGGGCACCGGCGGCAGCTATCCGGTGAGCTCCGACCGCGCGGTGTGGGCCCTGGGCGCCGAGCGGCTCATCCACTTCCTGGACGGCGCGGCGCGCTCGGCCTTCCTGGCCACGGCCTGGGACGCCGCGCGAGACACCATCGAGCACGATCGCGCGGTGGTCTTCGAGCCGATCCTCGGCCTGTATCGCGGCGAGCAGTCCTTTCTGGACTGGCGCGAGCAGAGCTACCCCAACTGGACCGCGGAGGTTCCGGCCCAGATCGCCATGTCCCAGGCCCTGTCCACCAACGTCGGGCACCTGCGCCTGCTGGAGTTGGGGGCCTGGCTCGCCGGCCAGCACGGCGACACCGCCCGCCAGACGCAGTTTCAGACCTGGGCCGACGACCTGCGGACCGACATCCACGCCACCTTCTTTCACGCCAACCTCGGGCTGTGGGCCACCTTCACGCCCGGCACGCTGGACCGCGCCCCGGTGCGCCACTTCGACCTGCTGGGCTCCGCCCTGGCCATCGGTGCCGGCGTGGGCAGCGCCGCCCAGCGCGGCGACGTGGTGCGCAGCTACCCTCACCTGCCGCCTGGGCCCCCGGTGATCTGGCCCCAGCAAAAAGAGACCCCCATCTACCACAACCGCGGCATCTGGCCCTTCGTCACCGCCTACTGGCTGCGGGCCGCCGCCCGGGTGCGCAACGACGCCGCGGTGGGCCACAACGTGCGCTCCCTCATTCGGGGCGCCGCGCTGAACCTTTCGAACATGGAGAGCTTCGAGTGTGTCACCGGGGCGCCCTGGCTCGACGACGGCGTCGACTCGGGCCCCGTGGTCAACTCCCAGCGCCAGCTCTGGTCGGTGGCCGGCTACCTGTCCATGGTGCACGACGTGCTATTCGGCCTGGACACCTCCCCCGAGGGCATCCGGTTCGCACCCTACATCACGCGGGATCTGCGCCACACCCTCTTCGCCGGCGCAGACCGGATCGTGCTCAACCACTTCCCCTACCGCGGACACCGGATCACGGTGATCGTGAGCCTGCCCGCGGTCACCACCGACGACGACGGGGCGTACACCGTCGGCGAGATCCGCCTCGACGGGCAGGTCGTCTCGAACGACTATCTCACGCCCGCCGCGCTCCAGAGCGACAGCCTGCTGGAGATCGCCCTGGTGGACACCCCCGAGACCGCCGACACCATCACCTCGGTCACCGCCGCCCAGGCGGCCACCTACCAGAACCTGTTCGCGCCGCTTTCCCCCAGTATCTCCGGCGTCGCGGCCACCGGCTCCGGCCTGGAGGTCAGTTTCGCTGGGGGAGGCGAGCCCGCCGCCGAGATCGCCTTCAACGTCTACCGCGACGGGGTGGCCGTGGCCACGGACCTGCCCGGCTCCACCACGAGCTGGGTGGACCCTGCAGCCGACGCCAACGCGCCGAGCCACTGCTACACCGTGGAGGCGTACTTTTTGATGTCGGGCAACCACTCCCAGCACGCCAGGCCCTGGTGCTGGTGGGGCCCGTCCGCCGGGCGCATCACCGAGGTGGGCGCCCAGAGCTTCACCGCCGTAGGAGGCTCCCTGGTGCTCAGCCACGGCCGCTGGCACTACGAGAGCTGGGGGGATCCCGGAGACACCCTGACCGCGAGCGGCGTCACGGCGAACGCCACCGGGCCGCACCTGATCCAGGTGGACTACGGCAACGGCGCCGGGGACATCTCCACCGGCATCACCTGCGCCGTGAAGCGGGTGGAGGTCATCGACCAGGCCACGAGCAGCGTGGTGGGCTCGGGCCTGCTGGTGATGCCCCACCTGGGAAGCTGGGATCGCTGGGCGGGCTCGACCTTCGTCCGGGTGGAGCTACAGGCGGGCCACGGCTACGACGTCGTGCTGTCGCACGACGACCAATCGTTGAACATGTCCGACTTCGAGCACAACGCGCTGTACGGCGGCACCGGCGGCTCGGCGGGGGCCTTCCACCACGTGAACATCTCCACCCTCAAGATCCTGTCTTTGGTTGCGCCCTGATTGGACGGATGCGGTGGGAGGCTACTTCTTGGCGAAGCGGCAACCCTGCCGATCGCCGAGGGCGCAGGCCTTCTTGAACAGGGTCTTGGCCTTCTTGCGGTTCTTCTTCACGCCGAAGCCACGGGTGTAGGCCACGCCGAGCCACATGCAGGCGCGTTTTTTCTTCTTGTCGCAGCCGGTGGTGAGCAGCTTGACGGCCTCGGCCCGTTTCTTCTTGTCCTTGCTCTCCATCAACATCCCCTTGGCCAAGCTGATGCAACCGTTCTGATAGCCGAGATCGCAGCCCTTGCGGTAGTAGGTACGCGACTTGGCCTTGTCCTTGCTCACGCCCACCTTGCCCTTTTCGTAAAAGAGACCCACCATGGAGCAGGCACCGCCGTCTTTGAGGTCACAGGCCTTCTTCAGATACTTCAGCGCCTTGGCGCCGTCCTTCTTCACGCCCCGGTTGCCCTTGTAGTAGCGATACCCCAGCTCGGTGCAGTCCTTCGCCTTGCCCTTTTCGCAGCGCGCGGTGACCTGGGCCAGCGAGCTCTTGCCCGTAGACCTGCCGAGCATCTTGGCGAACTTGCAGCCGAGCTTCTCGCCCTTTTTGCACGCGACATCCAGGTAGCGCTTGGCCTTCTCTGGATCGGACTTCGCCCCGAGCCGCTCCAGGCCGTAGGCGTTGCCCGCCCGAAAGCACGCCGCCGCCACCTGGTGGGCGTCCTTGTCGTCCAGCCGGCAGGCCTTCTCGTAGAGCTCCAGGGCCTTGGCCTCGTCCTTGGGCACGCCGGGCTTGCCCGTGCGATACAGGTGCCCCGCCAGGGTGCAGCCCTTCATGGCCCACTCGCCCTTGCCCTTGCAGGTCATCTTGTAGAGCCCGAGCGCCGTCTTCACGTTCTGCTCGTCTCCCTTGGTCTGCAGGGACACCCCCCGACTGACGCACTTCTTCGCCGCCGCCCCCTGACAGAGCTCGTCCTTTTTGCCCTTCTCATCGCCACCGCAGCCCACCAGCAGCCCCGACCCCGAGACCGACACCACCACCGACACCGCCAAGCAGATACCGAAGGCAACTCCTGCCGTACCGAGCTTCGAGACGTTACGGGGCGTACGTGGCGCTCCCCCCAGGTGAAACCTCTGCCGAATGTTCATGGCGCGCTCCTGTGGTTCGCGTTGACCCCGACCTCGCCGCGATGCCCTCACCCTCGGGGTTGGAAGCACCGCCACGGTAGCCCGGAGGGACCCAGCGGTCAAGCCGTAGCCCGCGCGCCTGGCTTCTATCCATTGCGCATGGGTCCGAGGCGCTGTCGCGGCGCTTGCATGTTGCCCACAGCAGCGTCGCGTCAACGAGGCCTCTGGGGGGGCCTTGACGCGCCGCACTGTGGTAAAGCGGCAAGCGCCGCGCCAGCCGCGGTTGCGCCGGCACGCATCCATTGCGCAGTGAATCCACGCACCGCGGCAGCGAGGATGCCTTCCGGACCTCCCGTAGCTCATGGATCGAAGCCCGCGCGCGCCCTAAGCTGCGTTCAGCTCGAAGGCCGGTAGCTGTCCAGTTCGAAGCGACTGACGTAGTGGGAGAAGGCGCGCTTGCTCAGGCCGAGCTGCTTGGCCGCCTCCTTCTTCTTCCAATCCGTCTCGCGCAGGGCCTCGAGCAGCAGGTCCCGCTTGATGCGATCGATGCGACTCTGGAACGACTCCGGGCGGTCGTCGCCATCGGCGCTCGCGTGCTCCTGCAGCTCCATGGGGAGGTGGTCCACGTCCACGACGCCGCCGCCCGCCAGGACCAGGGCGCGCTCCAGGACGTTGCGCAGCTCCCGGACGTTGCCCGGCCAGTGGTACCGCGAGAAGGCCTGCAGCGCCGCCGGGCTGATGCCCTTGGCGATGAGACCACAGCTCGACCCGATGTGACACAGCAGGTGCAGGCTGAGCTCCGGTAGGTCCTCTTTGCGCTCCCGTAGAGGTGGCAGCGGGATTGGGAAGACGTTGAGGCGGTAGAACAGGTCCGCCCGAAAACCACCGGCGTTCACCATGGCCTCGAGATCCCGATTCGTGGCCGCAATGACCCGCGCGTCGACCACCGCCTCGGTGCTGCCCCCCCCCCGCATGAACCGCCGCTCCTCCAGCACCCGGAGCAGCTTGGCCTGCAGCTCCACGGGGATCTCGGCGATCTCGTCGAGCAGGATGTTCCCCTTCCCCGCGAGCTCGAACTTGCCCTTGCGGTTCTCCAGCGCGCCCGTGAAGGCGCCCTTCATGTGGCCAAAGAGCTCCGACTCGAAGAGCGTGGCGGGGATGCCGGGGCAGTTCACCTTGATGAGCGGCTGCTTGCGCTTTGCGGACCGCTCGTGGATGGCCTGGGCCACCAGCTCCTTGCCGGTGCCGCTTTCGCCGAGCACCAGCACGTTGGACCGCGTGGGCGCCACCTTGTCCACCAGGGCGCGCACCCGCTCCATGGCCGCCGACTTGCCCACCAGGTCCACCTGCTGCTCGCCCTCGAGCACCTGGTCGATGAGGTAGTTGTGCTCGGCCCGGATGGACGACGACTCGAGGATCTGATCCACCCGCATCACCAGGGCGTCGAGGTCCAACGGCTGCTGGGCGTACTCCACGGCGCCCAGCCGCATGGCGTCCACGGCCTCCCGCACCGAGCCGGAGTCGCTGATGAGCACGATCGGCAGCGCCGACTGCGCCTCGTGGGCCTGCACCAGCAGCTCGCGCCCCTGCTCTCCCGGGAGCTGCAGATCGACGATGAGCAGGTCGAAGATCTCCCGCTCCAGGCGCGCGAGCCCGTCGCGACGGGATGACTCGCTGCCCACGCGGTGACCCGCTTCCTCCAGCCGCAATCGCAGCCGTTTGAAGGTGTGGGGCACATGCTCGACGATGAGGATCTTGTTCACGGGTCCGCTCCTAGAGCACCAGGCTGCCCACCTGATAGACGACCAGGGAGACCAGGTAGGCGATGACGGTCAGACCGAAGAACTGCAACATCGGCCACTTCCAGCCCCCCGACTCCCGACGCACGATGGCCACCGTCGCCAGGCACGGCGTGGCAATGAGCAGGAACAACATGGTTCTGTCCGAATTTCTCAACGGGATTTGTACCGCGCTTATGAAACGTTGACTGACGAAACTCGAGACAGAGAGGCACATGCGCAGCTCCTATCGAAGCGATGGTCGCACTGTTAGACACGTCTAATTTAGACGCCTCTAACTCAATGAGAATCCTCTGTCAACAGAGAATTTTATCTCACAATTCCAATCAATTGACACCTAAGCGCTTTTCGACCCTTAGTTACGCTGATCGTAACCCAATGGGCCCGGAGCTCCGTCGAGCGTAAGCCCCGCGTCGGGCGGACTCGCGCACAGGCTCAATGAAACAACTTGAAATCCAGCACGTTGCAAGGGAAACCCGTGGAGCGGAGGCCTACCGCAGCGCCGGCATCCGGTTTGCAGTCCGGACAGGACGGCTACACTCACGCCTTCTTCCAGAAGCCGGTTTCAAGGACCCCTCAATGAAAACCGTCATGATTCCGATTGGCTGGTCCCTTCGCCTCACCGCCTGCCTCAAGCGCACGAAACAACCCGACCTTCGCGGACACGACGTGAAGGTCACCTTCATCCACACCTCCGACATCCACTCCCGGACCCTGCCCTATGCGCTGGACGTCACCGAGACGGACGAATCCCTGGGCCTGGATCCCAACTCCCCCACCGTGGGCGGCGTCGCCCGCGCGGCCACCATCATCCGGCGCATCCGGGCCTCCGGACCCCGGGTGGTTCACATCGACACGGGGGACGTGTTCCAGGGCGCCCCCCTGTTCAACCTCTACCTGGGGGAGATGGAGTTCCGCTGGTTAAGGGCTCGCGCAAGAATAACTACGGGATTCGGCCGCCGATCCACGCCGGCCCGCAGCGTCGCTCGTCGGTTAAATACGTCAATGTATTCGCCCTCCTCGCTCCTTGCGGACCGGGCGCCTCGGCGGCCTCGGTCCTTCGAAGTCATTCTTGCGCGAGCCCTAATCCTGGGGGGCCACCTGCACATCGTGATCACCCCCCCGGAAGAGATCACCGACTGCGACCCCGACCCCAACTGCGCCGGCTTCGACAACGTCGCCTTCCCCGGCTGCGGCGCGCACCTGCCCGTTTCCGTGCGGCAGTCCCTGACCTCGCTGTTTTCCGCCTTCGATGAAGCCGACTGGACCCGCGAGGCCTTCGACGCGGTGACCGACGGCGTGGCGGCGTTCTACGAGGCCCAGCACACGGCGGGCTACTCGGACTACGGCTCCTGCGTCGAGGACGTGGGCCAGGCGGCCACCCGGGACTGCGACTGCTTGACCATGGCCTCGGTGGAGCGAGCCCGCTGCCAAGCCCGCCGCTGGCTCAACGCCGCCGAGATGTGCTTCGAGCTCCCCTGCGTGAAGATCGGCGAGGAAAGGCGCATCCAGCGCATCTTCCCCATGTAGCCCGGCCCATGGCGCTCCGTTGGAAGATCCTGATCCCCATCAACCTCGTGCTCGCACTGGGCTGGGGCAGCTACCAGTGGTGGCACCTGAGCGCCTCTCGGGAGAGCCACCTGACCGCGGAGATGGATGCGTTGCGGCACCTGGCCCTGGGGCTCCGTCTCGCGGTGGAGGATGCCCGCCGCCGGGGCCTGCCCATGGAGACCCTGCAGCGCCGCCTGGAGCGCCTCGGCCGCTCCTTCCCCGGCACCGAGATCCTCCTGCTGGACCCCCGGAGCGTGGTGGTGGCTTCGAACCTGCGCCGGCGGGTCGGAAAGCCCTGGCAGGAGGCGGACATCGCCGCCGTGCTGGCGGGAAAGCGACGTTTCCTCGCCAAGCACGCCCGTCACGACCACGACGGCGTGCCCGCCGCTGACGTCACCCTCGCAGTGAAGGCCGAGGACGGCCGGGTGGTCTATGCCATCCACGTGGCCCGCAGCCTGCAGGAGCTGGAACGCCAGTACCGGCACCTGGTCGCCGAAACCGTCGGCGCCACGTTGCTGCTGCTGCTGGTGTTGGGCGTGCTCACCAGCCTGCTGGTCTACCAGCTCGTGCTGCGCCCCGTGGGCCGCCTGCGCCGGCAGATGGAGGAGAGCGGCTGGCGGACACCGGAGCCCATCCCCGTACAGCTCGACGAGATCGGTCAGCTTGCGGCCACCTTCCAGGGGCTGATGGAGCAGGTGACGCGTTCCACCGAGCGCCTTCAGGGCACCATCGAGCAGAAAGACACCCTGCTCACGGAGGTGACGGATCTGCGCGAGTGCCTCGAAGAGCAGGTGGCGGACACCACCGAGCAGCTCCAGCAGACCGAGGCGGCCCTGGCCCGCGCCGAGCGCTTCGCCGCCCTGGGCCAGGTCAGTGGCGCCCTGGCCCACGAGGTGCGCAATCCGCTGCACATCATCCGCGCTGCAGCGGAGCTCGCCGGTCGCCGGGCTCCGGACTGCGCGGAGATTACGGCCGACATCACCGAGGAGGTGGACCGCATCGCGCGGCTCATCGACACCCTGCTCTCCTTCACGCGCCCCGTGGAGGTGCGGCCCGAACCGGTGGACTGCGCCGAGCTGCTGCACGACGTGGTGCGCAAGATGGAGCAGAGCGCCGAGCGTGAGGGCCACCCGGCGGTGCGCTGGGAGATCCACGCTGACGTGCCCCGGCATACCCTGCAAGCCGACGGGCTGCTGCTGCTCCAGGCCCTGGTGAACCTGGCGGACAATGCCCGGGCCGCCTCACGCGATGACCAGCTCGTGCGCCTCACCGCCACCTTGGACCCGCAGTGCCGGGTGGTCTTCGCCGTGATCGACGAAGGCGCGGGCATCGCCCCCGACCAAGCCGAGCACCTCTTCGAGCCCTTCGTGTCCGGACGAGCCTCGGGTACCGGCCTCGGGCTCGCCATCGTCCAGCGCATCGCGGACCTCCACCACGGTCAGGTGCGGCTGACCCCCGTCCGCCCCCGCGGGACCCGCGCCGAGCTCCGTCTCCCCATGATCGCCCCCCAGGAGCCCACCCCATGAGCAAGATCCTCATCGTCGACGACGAGCCCAAGAGCGTGAAGCTCCTGGTCTACCGCCTCCAGGAGGAGGGCCACACCCTGACCAGCGCCAACCGCGTCACCGAGGCCCGGGACCGCCTGGAGCGCGAGCTCTTCGACCTGCTGATTACAGACGTCCGGCTGCCCGACGGCTCGGGCATCGACATCCTCGAGCACGCCCACGCCACCCAGCCCGCGCTGCCCGTCATCGTCATCACCGCCTACGCGGCGGTGCAGGACGCGGTGCGGGCCATGAAGCTCGGCGCCAACGAGTACGTGCAGAAGCCCTTCGAGCTGGAGGCCATGGCGGTGCTGGTGGACAAGGCCCTGGAGGCGGCGTCCATCCGGGAAGAGCACTCGTATCTGCTGCGGGAATCCCTCGAAGGGGAGCCAGAGGTGAAGATCGTCGGCGACTCGCCGTCCATGATCGCTTTGCGGGACCTCGTCCGAAAGGTGAGCGCTACGCGCTCCACGGTGCTCGTCACCGGCGAAAGCGGCACCGGGAAGGAGCTCGTGGCCCAGGCCATCCACGAGTGCTCCGCGAAGCGGAAGCAGCCGCTCATCAAGGTGAACTGTCCCTCCATCCCCGCCACGCTCTTCGAGTCGGAGCTGTTCGGGCACATGAAGGGCGCCTTCACCCACGCCCACGAGTCACGCAAGGGCAAGTTCGAGCTCGCTCGCAAGGGCAACATCTTCCTGGACGAGATCGCCGAGATCCCCGTGGAGCTCCAGGCCAAGTTCCTGCGGGTGCTCGAGGAGCGACGCTTCACCCGGGTGGGGGGCAGCGCCGAGGTGACCACCGAGGCCCGGGTCATCACCGCCACGAACCGCGACCTCACGGATCTGGTGGCCCGCGGTGAGTTCCGCGAGGACCTGTTCTACCGGCTCAACGTGTTCCCCATCCACGTACCGCCCCTGCGGGAGCGCCGCGAGGACATCCCCCAGCTGGCGCGACACCTGCTCGTGCACATCGGCCACAGCGGTGGCCTCCGGAGCGAGGCCCTCCATCCAGCCACGCTGGAGATGTTGTGCACCTACGCCTGGCCCGGCAATGTACGCGAGCTACGCAACCTGCTCGAGCGCGCCATGGTCCTGGCCGGTGGGGGTACGTTGCGCCCCGAGCACCTGCCCGGTGAGCTACGGGACGGCGGCCGCGCCCGCGCCACCGACCACACCCTTTCCCTGCAGGAGCAGGTGGAGCACTTCAAACGCGACGTGTTGCTGGAGACCCTACGGCAGGAACAGTGGATCAAGAAGGCCGCTGCCGCCCGCCTGGGATTGACTCAACGCGCCTTCTCGCACTACGTCACCCGCTTCGATCTGGACCGCTTCCGCCCATAGCCTCGACTTTCCATTCAGGGAAGCTTCCGTTACCGGCGGAGTAACCCACCGCCTGCCAACGTCTCGGGACGCACCGGAAACACGGCATGCAACCATCTGACTTTGCGAGCCATTCCTACCGACGTATCCATCCCCCGCAGTCACTGGTCCACGAATTGCTATGCGCGTCCGGGACACACAAACACGGAGACCGTCATGCGATTCGCCAACCTGTCCCTCACCACTCGCCGATGTCTGCTGTCGACCCTGGGCGCGGCGTTGCTGCTCGGCGTCGTGCCCGCCGCCCACGCGACCCCGGCCCCGACCAAGCCCGAGGCTCGGCCCAGGCCGGCCCCGACCAAGCCCGAGGCCCGGCCCCGGCCTGCCCCGGCCAAGCCCCCGCGGGCCAAGGCGCCGCCGAAGCACCGTAGGCCCGCCGCGCGGAAGCCGCCGCGTCGCCGCGGCTCCAACGAGATGACCCTCGACGAGCTCCGCGGCAAGCCCGCCCCCCGCCGCACCCAGACGCGCAAGGCCGACCCCAAGTCGTCTGGCGCCAAGGACCCCAAGGCCGCGGGCCCGAAGGACCCCAAGAACCTCACCTTCACCAGAGATGAGTTCGTGACCACCGGTACCCGGACCCGCCGCCGCATCAAGGAAACCCCGGTGAAGACCGAGGTCGTGCCCCGGACCCGCATCGAGCAGAAGGGCGCGGCCAACCTGGCCCAGGCCCTCGACGGTGAGGTGGGCATCCGCGTGGACAACCAGTGCTCCATCTGCAACACCACCAACATCAAGCTCATGGGCATGCCCGGGCGCTACACCCTGCTGCTGGTGAACGGCATCCCCATGTTCTCCAGCCTCGGCACGGTCTACGGCTTCGTGTTCATGAGCGCCGCCGACATTCGGCAGGTGGAGGTGGTCAAGGGCGCCTCCTCGGTGCTCTACGGCACCGACGCCATCGCCGGCGTGGTGAACGTCATCACACGCCGGCCGGGCCGGCGCGGAGGCGCCCAGCTCGTGCTCGAGGGCGGCATGTTCGGCTACTACAACCTCGCCGGCTACGCCTCGGCGCGCAAGGGCCCCTTCAGCCTGTCCCTGGTGGCCAACCACACCGCCCACGGCAAGATCGACGGCGACGACGACGGCATCAGCGAGTTCACCGGCTACAAGCGCACCGTGGCGTCGGCCACCGGGCGGTGGCGCCCGGACAAGAAGACCGAGCTCATGCTGCGCGTTTCCGGCTTGCAGGAAAATCGCCAGGGCGGCGGCATGGGTCACTACCTGTCGGTGCTCAACGACTACGACCCCCAGAACGGGACCGGGAGGCGGCTGGTGTCCGAGACCATCCTCACCCAGCGCCTCGAGTCGGCCCTGAAGTTCACCCGCAAGTTCGACAAGGGCGTGTGGATGGAGACCGTGGCCAGCCTGGTCTACCACCTTCAGGACTCGGACTACGAGGGCGAGTACTACCGCGGCACCCAGTGGATGGTGTACGCCCACCAGATCGTCGGCTGGAAGGCTCACCAGAAGTACACCCTGCTCGGGGGCTTGACCTATCGCTACGAGAGCCTGGAGGAGAACATCGCCCTGGCCGAGTACAACTACCACATCCCCGGCGTGTTCCTGCAGGGCGAGTGGAAGATCACCCGCTGGATGGAGTTCCTGCACGGCTTCCGGTACGACTGGCACAACGAGTTCGGCCACGTCTTCACACCGCGGGCCAACTTCAAGTTCACGCCCCACGAGCTGCTGAGCATCCGCGCCGGCGTGGGCACCGGCTTCCGGGCCCCCACCACCTTCTACGAGTACGCCCACGGCGTGCGCCCCGAGGGCTACGAGCTGCTCATGAACGCCGACAAGGCGGAGACCGCGGTGAACGCGAACCTGTCGGTGACCTTCGGCTATCGGAACTGGATCAAGGCCACGGTGGAGAGCTCCTACACCCGCGTGAAGGATGCCATCACGGTGGACCTCACCGACGAGGGCAACATCGAGGTGTTCAACGTGGAAAAGCTGCTTCACGTCGTGGGCACCGAGGTGCAGCTGGCTTCGCAGCCCTGGAAGTACCTCTTCCTGGAAGCGGGCTGGGGCTACTACCACTACAAGGACGACGCCGGGGCGCTGGTGTCCGCGCCGCCGGTGCACCAGATCATCGCGTCCGCCACCTTCAAGCACCCGCGCTGGGGCACCACGGCCATGATCACGGGGAAGGTCTACAGCCCCATGAACCTGCGCCAAGTGTACGGCGAGGCCTACAACCCGCGGCCCGGCATCCGCGGCGACCAGTACCTCGACGCCAGCACCGCGGCGGACACCAGCAGCCTCAAGCTGAACAAGTCCCCCTGGTACGGCGTGGTGAACATCCGGGTAGAGCAGCGCATCACCAAGTGGCTCAACGTCTACATCGGCGTGGACAACCTGTTCGATTACACCCAGGTGAAGAAGGAGTCGCCCCTGATGTTCCCCGTGGGCCAGGGCGGCGCTCCCGAGGCGCTGGACGTGGTCTACCTCTGGGGTCCAGCCCGTGGCCGCTTCGTCTATGGCGGCATCAAGCTGAAGATCTGATCGAACGACTGGTTACGCTCCCGGTAACCCCGCCTTACATCCGCCGAAAATCCCGAGTTTGTAGCGCGGGATTCCCATCCTAATCAGCCGAAATCACTTGCTCTGCAAAACCGAGCAAACCGGCACGAAGGTTGCTTGTTCGACGGCTCGAACGAGGTGCGACGGGTCCGAAGAAACCTGACCTTCCGAACAGCAGAAGGAGCTTGGACCGATGTTTGAAATGCTCACGGCGATGGCGGAACACGGTGACATCGTCGTCGTCTGGATCCTGATGGCCCTCAGCGTCATCGGCCTCGGACTGTTCATCGAACGTATGGTGGTCTACCAGAAGGAGGGCGCCCAGCTTCCGAGCCTGAAGCGGCGTCTGCTGGAGAGCAGCCAGAGCGAGCAGGGGCTCGCCGACCTGGAGCGTGAGCTCACCGAGGAGCCCTCCACCCCGGCCCGCCTATGCGCCGTGGCGCTCCAGAGCCGGGCGCGCTCCCCCGAGGCGACCCAGGAAGTGGTGGACGCCTTCGCCATCGAGGAGCGGCAGCGGCTCGAGCGCGGGGTGAGCTTCCTCGGCACCGTGGGTGCCAACGCCCCCTTCATCGGCCTGTTCGGCACGGTGCTCGGCATCGTGAAGGCCTTCCACGATCTCTCCATCGCGAAAAGCGCCGGCCCCCAGGTGGTCATGGCGGGCATCTCCAAGGCTCTCATCGCCACCGCCGTGGGCCTCATGGTCGCCATTCCCGCCGTCGTGGCCTACAACTACTTCAAAGGCCGCGTGAAGAAGATCCTCGCCTCCAGCGACATCCTGGTGAAGCTGACCCTGTCCTACCAGATCGACCGCTACCTGGCAGACCCGAGCACGGGCTGTGCCACGCGGGAGGTGCTCGGCATCGATGGTCTTGGCGCAGAAGGCAAAGGCAACACGGACAGCGACGAGGCGTCAGGCGAGAAATCGTCGGTGAAGACGTCCTCCGAGCCCGAGGCCACCACGGCCTAGGAGTTCCCCATGGGCGCGCTCTCCCAAGACGACGACGACATCCAAGCCAGCATCAACGTCACCCCGTTGGTGGACATCGTGCTGGTGCTGCTCATCGTGTTCATGCTCACGGCGACGTTCATGAAGTCGCCGGTGATCCCGGTGGACCTGCCCCGGGCGGCCAACGCCGATGAGTCCAAGACCAAGACCTTCGCGGTGGTGCTGGACAAGTCCGGCACGCTCCACCTGGACGGCAAGCCGCACGCCGAGCGCGTCATCTGGGAGAAGCTCGTCGCCGCCTACAAGAAGGACAACGAGGTGCAGGCCATCGTCTCGGCCGACGGCGCCGTGCGCCACCGCCAGGTGGTGCGCGTCATCGACCTGGTGCGAAGCACCGGCATCTCGAAGTTCGCGATCAACGTTCGCAGAGAGGACCTGAAGAAGCCATGAAGTGGCACAAGAACACCCACTGGCGTCGGCGCAAGCCCTACGTGCATGTGCCCCTCGTCGCGCCCCTTCGTCCCCCCGAGACGCCCCATCGCCCCGGCGCAGGCCTCGTGGTGGTGGTCATCGCTGCACTGCTCTCCCTGGGCGGCCACGGCGCCTCGGCCGCCTACTGGTGGCTGAACAAGGAAGAGTGGAAGCGGCGAAGCGATTGGCGCAAGAGCTACAACGTGCAGGTGACGCGGCAGCGCCCACGCAAGCCGCGCCCCATGCCGGTGAAGCCCAAGGTCGAGCCGCCCCGGCCCCGGCCGCGGCCCAAGCTGGTGAAGAAGCACCGCGCGCTCCCGAGGAAGCGCACGCCCCGGCCCCGGCCCAAAACGCCGCCGAGGGAGACCTTCGGCATGGACAAGAAGTCCTTCACGGACAACAAGAACGCGGCCGTGGCCCAGCGCGTGGGCAACACCCAGATGAAGTCCCAGGAGAAGGACTACACGCCGCCGGCCAAGGTGACGGAGCTCCCTGAGGCGGATCCCGCGCCGCCGCCGCCCCGGAAGCGCCCGCGGCCGCGCCCGCTGCCCCGCCCGTCCACCTACAATCTGCCCGACGTCACCACCCGCCCGCGCGTGGTGAAATGGGTGCAGGCGAAGTACACCGACCAGGCCCTGGACGAAGGGGTGGAGGGCATAGTGAAGGCCGAGGTGGTGCTCAACCGCAATGGCAATCCCGTTCGCGTGCGAATCGTCAAGAGCCTCGGCTACGGCCTCGACGAGCGGGTGAAACAGGCCGTGCTCGCGTCGCGATTCACCCCCTGCAAGGTCCGTGGCGAACCGGTGAGCTGTCGCCTCGTGATCCCGAACCGCTTCCGCCTCAACTGAGCCCATGCTGCGCGCCGCATCCCTGAGCTTGTTCATTCTCGCCGCCTCCGGCTGCGCCACCGCTTCGGGAGCCGTGGGCCACGGCGGCTGGGGCACGCCCTGTGTGGCCGGCGACTACCGGGAGTTCGATTTCCGGTCGCGGCGATACCGCCACCCACCCCTCCCCGCCGCCTGCACCCCAGAGCGAAAAGTCGCCGCCGCGGCGCAGTGCACCTTGTTTGTGGTCCAGGCGCCGGGCTGCACCGGCTGCCGGAACCAGTTGGGGGCCATGGCTCGACGAGGGAAGGAGTTTCGCCAGCGCGGAGTCGACATTCAAACCGCCATCGTGGAGACGGACCACTGTGCAGAGGCGCTTCAGAGTGCGCACCGGGCACCGACCTGGCCATTGGGGCGCCTGGACGCCAGGCGGGCCAGGAAGACCTGGGGATTCCGCGCCGCGCCCATGACCTACGCCATACGCAACGGTCGAGTTTTGCGCGTCTGGCTGGGCGAGACCCCGGTCGGCACGCTGCTGTCAGCGTGCGACGGAGGCGCGAACCGATGACCACCAAGCTCCCGCGACGGTGCCTCACGACCACCCAGGCGCGCTACCTCCGCGCCGCGCACCAGGTGTGCTTGGAGCGCTCCGTGGCCCGGGTTCGCGACATCGCCGCCGCATGCGATGTCCGGGCGAGCTCCGTGACCCCCGCCATGAAGCGGCTGGCCGAGCTCGGCTATGTGAACTACGAGCGGCGGGAGTACATCACCCTCACCCCCATCGGGGAGAAAAAGGCGGTGTCCCTGCTCGCGCGCGGCGCGCTGCTCATCCGGGTGATGACCGCAGTCATGGGCCTCCCGCCAGACCTCGCGCAATGCAACGTCGCTGATTGGGAGCTGACCGTGGACGATGACGCCCTGGAGCATTTCGCGCGCCGCCTCGAATACATGGAGGTCTGTCCCCAAGGGCGCGCCCGGCCCCGGGGGCAGTACGGGAGCTGCCTACGGATCCACGAACACCTCGAGACGTGCCCCGTTTGCTGCGACGATGGGAATTCCGATGAATCCGCCCCCGTAGACGAACGTCCGTTGACGGCGCTGGTCGATGGTGAGTCTGGTCGCGTGTGCCAAATCGCCGCCCCCCCGGCGGCACGAAACGACGTGCTCAACCAGGGCGTGCTCCCCGGCTTCGAGGTGTCGGTGGTCAAGGCCTCGGTCTCAGGTGACGCTGTTACCCTCGCCCTGCCCTGGCACGACGTCCACGTCACCCTGCCGCACAACCACGCCCGCGCGGTGCTGGTCGGGGGCTCGATGAGCCCCCACCGGGGTTGATTTTCGTTCTTTTTCGGAGGAGGGAGCCCCCACCGGGGTTGATTTTGGGGAGCCCCCACCGGGGTTGATTTTGGGGAGCCCCCACCGGGGTTGATTTTGGGGAGCCCCCACCGGGGTTGATTTTAGGGAGCCCCCACCGGGGTTGATTTTAGGGAGCCCCCACCGGTTGTAGGGAGCCCCCACCGGGGTTGATTCAGGTAGTCCTCCGGGTAGTCGAAGACGCGGCGGGACAGGAAGAGGGAGAGCATCAGGCTGGTGGACAGGCAGATGTTGTCCTTGCGGGCCGTGGGCATGAGGCGCCAGACCTTCCGCTTGCCGTCCCACTCTTCGTAGAGGGGCTCGCCGGCGCGCTCGAGGGCGGTGATGTAGCGGCGGGCGGTCTTAACGGTGACGCCGAGGCGGTCGGAGATGTCGTAGACGGACGCGCCTTCGCCCGAGTTGAGCATGGCGCGCACTTCGTTGAGGCGGATGGCGGGGGCGTGCCTCCCGGTGGTTTTGGTTGTGCTCTTGGTTTCCGTCTCGGTTTTGGTCTTGGTTTTGGTGTTGTTCATGGCCTCGGTTCTGTTCTTGGTTTTCGTGTTGTTCATGGCCTCGGTCATCGGGGTGATGCAATTTTGATGCACTTCGGGGCTCCTCAGGTTCGCCGAACCCGAAGAGCGTTCTGGACGGGCTGGACGCCCGGTGAGGCCTGGGACGGACGGAGGTGGCCCGGAGCCGGGTTCGGTCCCGGGCCCCCTGGTGAAACCGTCGTCGAGTGGGACGCGGCAGAGGGGCAAAGAGGCCGCGCGTTACTGCCAGCTCGTGAGGCCGGGTGTGTTGCGGGTCAGGGTGGTTCCCAGGCCGAGCTGGCCCTGCTGGTTCCAGCCCCAGCACCACAGGTCCTCCTCCTGGATCGCGCAGGCGTGGTGACCGCCCGCCGCCACCTCTCGAGCGTTGAATCAGAGGATCGTGGTGGGCACGTCTCGGAGGATATTCGTGCCGTCGCCGATCTGCCTGTAGTGGTTCGAGCCCCAGCAAAGCGTCTCTCCCAAGGCCAGCGCTGCGCACGTGTGCATCTCGCCGGCCGTGATGTCCACCGGGGTATAGCCCCCGACCGAGCTCGGGAGCCGTGTGTCGACGTATCGATCCAAACCGGTGCCGTCCCCGAGCTGCCCGTGGCCGTTCCATCCCCAGCACCAGGCCGAACCGTCCAGCTTGATGGCGCAGGTGTGCTCTCCGCCGGCCGTCACGGCCGTCACGGCCGTGGCGGGCAGCTTGAAGCCCTGCCCTTCGGTTCCGTGATGAACGACGGCCAGTACTGGCCGGCCAACAACGACACCCTCCTGCAATGCATTCTCGTCCAGTAGCCCACCGCCCTCGACCCGGCGCTCTCGGGAGGCCCCCCGAAGGGCAATCCGAGCCGAACCAACTGCAAATCTGTTTCTGATTGAGGGGTCGTAGGAGAGTTGCCCCCCCGCTGACGAACTCGAGCCCGTTGTCGAAACCATTCC
>CAYFWA010000052.1:16223-18345 GCA_964346625.1 uncultured Myxococcales bacterium | reverse complement strand
CCGGGCGAAGCCGTTTGGCCCTTGGCGAGGCGCCTGGGGGCCGCCGCAGGGGGGGGCGGGGGGCCGGCGGGGCGCCGGGCGGAGGCCACAGCGCAAATGGCTCGAGGCGGCTCTGGCTTGCGGGCCGTGGCAATCTTGGTAAGATGCGAGCCGATCGCCCCCTGCGGATGCGTACACCCGGACGCCAGTGGCGGCAGCCACTGGCGGCAGCCACCGGCGGTAGCTGCTGGCGGTAGCCACTGCTGGTGGACACGGGCAGGGACGGGGGGGGGGCGCCCGGAGAGCCTGCATGAACTTCGACCTCACGGAAGACCAACAGATCCTGCAACGTACCGTCCGGGAGTTCGCCCGCGACCGCGTGGCGCCCCTGGCCGAGGAGCTCGACCGGGAGCACCGGTATCCGGCCGAGCTGGTGGCCGAGATGGCCGAGATGGGGCTCATGGGGGTGGCGGTGCCCGAGGGCTACGGCGGCGCCGGCATGGACCCGGTGTCCTACGTGATCGCCGTGGAGGAGATCTCGGCGGCCTGCGCCTCCACCGGCGTCATCATGAGCGTCAACAACTCCCTGGTGTGCGACCCCATCTTGAAGTTCGGCACCGAGGAGCAGAAGCAGCAGCACCTGGTGCCCCTGGCCTCGGGCGAGAGCCTGGGGTGTTTCGGGCTCTCGGAGCCCGAGGCGGGCTCCGACGCGGCGGCGCAGCGCACCACGGCGGAGGACAAGGGGGACCACTGGCTGATCGAGGGCACCAAGAACTTCATCACCAACGCCCACGACGCGGACGTCTGCGTGCTCATCGCCATGACGGACCGCTCCCGGGGACACCGCGGCATCAGCGCCTTCATCGCTCCCATGGACGCCGAGGGGGTGTCGCTTTCGCCCAAGGAGGACAAGCTGGGCATCACGGCCAGCTCCACGGGGCAGATCGTCTTCGAGGGCTGCCGGCTGCCCACAGAGGCGCTCCTGGGGGAGGTGGGCCAGGGGTTCAAGGTGGCCATGTACACCCTGGACTGCGGCCGGATCGGCATCGCCGCCCAGGCCCTGGGCATCGGCCGGGCGGCCTTCGAGGCGGCGCTGCGCTACTCCACCGAGCGCAAGACCTTCGGCAAGCCGATCTCGGAGCACGAGGCGATCCAGTTCATGCTCGCGGACATGGCCACGCGGATGGACGCCGCGCGGCTTTTGACCTATCGCGCGGCCATCCGCAAGCGCGAGCAGGCGCGGCACTCCAGCGAGTCGGCCATGGCCAAGCTGTTTTCCGCCGAGGCGGCCAACGCCGTGGCCAAGGACGCCGTCCAGGTGCTTGGGGGCTACGGCTACCTGCGAGAATATGGCGTGGAGCGGAGCTTCCGCGATGCGAAGATCACGGAGATCTACGAAGGGACGAACGAGATCCAGCGCATCGTCATCGCCAACACCCTGCTTCGGGAGTAGGCGGCGGCGGGCCCCGGCATCGCCGGGCAACGAACCGGCGCGGGCGCGGGTGCGCAAGGGAGGACAGCGATGAGGCGATTCGATATTCCTAGGCGAGTTTTGACGGGTATTCCAAGGTGCGGGCGTTTTTTGGGAATGGCTGTGCTGGCCGCGGGGGTCGCCGCCGCTTGCGGGGACAAGGAGCCCCAGCGGACCACGCCACGCCGGGTGCAGCAGCCGCCTCCGGAGCGGCGGCCGGCGGGGCCCCCCAAGAAGCTCATGCCCCCGGAGCTCAAGAGCGAGGTGGACCGGGAGTTCAAGCTCCGCACGGGCGAGATCGAGCGGTGCTACAACGACTACGTCGTGGCCACGGAGAACAAGAAGCTGCGCGGCAGCATCATCATCGCCGTGCGCATCGGCTGGAAGAAGCACCCCACCAAGGTCTGGTTCCTCAAGAACGACTTCAAGGAGATCCCGAATCTCACGGAGTGCTTCATCGAGAAGGTCAAGAAGTGGGAGTTTCCCACCTGGGGCGGCGTGATGGACTACTCCTTCCCCAAGCTCACCCTCGAGGAGATGTGAGAGAAGCCGTGAGAGAAGCTGTGAGCGGGGCGGCGAGCCACAACCCGAGCGACACGAGAGACTGAGACCCCGATGACCCCGATGACCCCGATGACCCCGATGACCCCGATGACCCCGATGACCCCGATG
>CAYFWA010000052.1:15264-16123 GCA_964346625.1 uncultured Myxococcales bacterium | reverse complement strand
ACCCCAACGGCCCCGACAGTCCCGCATACGGCGCCGAGCGCCAGGACGGGGTGGGGGCCGGTGCGCCAAGCCCTCGGGATCCTACTCGGCTGCGTCTTCTGGATGACGGCCTGCGGCCCGCAGCCCGCCCCGGATCGACCTCGGCCCCGGGACGACGAAACGCGACCGCGATCCACCGAATCCCGCCCGGCGCCGCGCCGCGAGGACGACGTCCGCATCGCGGGCTTGATGGGCACCATCGACGCCGCGGCCGTGGAGAAGGCCTTCGAGGCGAAGATGGACGAGGTGCGCGCCTGTCGGCGCCAGCATTTGGGCGGCTTGAGCTGGGTGGGGGGCGTGGTGCAGTTCTTTTTCAAGATCGGCACGGACGGCGTGCCCACCCGCGTGGTGCTCGAGCGCTCCGAGCTCGGCCACCACCCGCTGGAGACCTGCTTGCTGAAGGTTGCAAAATCCCTGAAGTTTTCGAAGCCAAAGGGGGGGCACGCCGAGGTGCGCTACTCCATGGAGATGGCCCACGAGGGGACGGACTCCAAGGTGTGGGACGCCGCGAAGGTCAAACGGGTGATGCGAAAAAAAAGGGCGGCCATCCGGGCCTGCCGCCAGGGAGGCAAGCCCGACAAGTTCATCGTGACGTTCCACGTCTTGCCCCAGGGACAGGTGAAAAACGCCGGCGTGACCTCTACCGAGGAACTGCCCGCGGGGTTCGCCGCCTGCGTCGCCAAGGTGATCAAGAACACGACCTGGCCCGATCCCCTGGGCGCGGTGGCCCGGGTCTCCTACGAGCTCTAGCCGAGCTCGGACCGGGAGCTCGGACCGGGAGCTCGGACCGGGAGCTCGGACCGGGAGCTCGGACCGGGAG
>CAYFWA010000052.1:11673-15164 GCA_964346625.1 uncultured Myxococcales bacterium | reverse complement strand
AGTCAGAGCGCGGCGAGTCAGAGCGCGGCGAGTCAGAGCGCGGCGAGTCAGAGCGCGGCGAGTCAGAGCGAGGACACAGACAGCCCAGCGGAACGAAAAGAACATGGATCTCGAGCTCAGCGACGAACAGGCCATCATTCGCGACACCGCCCGCAGCTTCGCCAAGCGCGAGCTGGCGCCCCTGGCGGCGCGCCGGGACGCGGAGGACCTCTTTCCCGAAAAGGAGCTGCGGGCGCTCGCCGACATCGGGCTGATGGGAGTCAACATCCCCGAGGCCTACGGCGGGATGGAGGCCGGGGTGGTCTCCTACAGCCTGGCCATCACCGAGCTCGCCCGGGGCTGCGCGGCCACCACCGTGGCAGTGGCGGTGACGAACATGGTGGCCGAGGTCATCACCGCGTACGGCACCGAGGAGCAGCGCCAGCGCTACGTGACCGGCCTCACCAGCGGCGAGCTGCTCACCGGCAGCTTCTCGCTTTCGGAGCCGCATTGTGGCAGCGACGCCGCCGCCATGAAGACGCGGGCCGTGCGCGGGGACGGCGGCTGGATCCTCAACGGATCCAAGCAGTGGATCACCTCGGGGGACACCTCGGGGGTGAACGTGGTGTGGGCCAAGACCGACCCCGAGGCCGGGCCCAAGGGCATCACCTGCTTCCTGGTGGAGAAGGGCGCCGAGGGGTTCTCCAGCGGCCGGCACGAGGACAAGATGGGGCTGCGCGGCTCCTCCACGGTGCCGCAGACGCTGGAGGACTGCTTCGTGCCCGACTCGCAGGTGCTCGGGAATCTGGGGGATGGCTTCAAGCTGGCCATGGTCGCCCTGGACGGGGGGCGCATCGGGGTGGGCAGCCAGGCGCTGGGCATCGGCCTGGAGGCGCTCTCGGAGGGCAAGCAGTACGCCCTGGAGCGCAAGGCCTTCGGCGCGCCCCTCGCGAAGCTGCAGGCCATCCAGTGGATGCTGGCCGATACGGCCACCGAGCTGGACGCCGCCGGCCTGTTGATCCTGAGGGCCGCCTTCCTCAAGGAGCAGAAGCGACCCTTTACCCTCGAGGCCTCCATGGCCAAGGTCTACGCCTCGGAGGCGGCCTGGCGCGCCTGCGATCGGATGCTGCAGGTCCACGGTGGCTACGGCTACGTCAAGGAGTACCCCATCGAGCGTCTGCTGCGCGACTGCCGGGTGACCCGCATCTACGAGGGCACCTCGGAGATCCAACGCTTCGTCATCGCCCGTGAGCTCCTGCGTCGCCAGGCCCGGATGTTGTGAGACGCTGGGGTAGCAGCGGCGGATCGCCGACCTCCGGGGCGCGGCGGGTCCAGGGAGCCCCGCTTTGACCGCGCGCGCAGATACCCGCGCAGATACCGGCGGTTCCGGCGGCCCCGACGAGCGCCCACCCGGCGGGCTCCGCTCGGGCGCGCACCTGCTCGTGGTCGAGGGCCAGCGCCTCCCCGGCGCCGCGTTGCAGCGGCTGGTGGGGGGGACCCTCGAGGACGGCCGCCGGGTGTTCGTCGTCCGGTTCCTGCAGGGCAGCCTCACCTCCGAGGATCGGGCACTGCTGGCGCGGTATCCCGGGCTTTTGGAGCTGCGGGTCATGGGACGCGACGCCCCGGTGGAGCCGGATGAGCGGGAGCCGGTGGACGTGAAGTGGGCCGAGGACGGGCTCGCGCTCGGCCGCCGGTCCCTGCACAAGGGAGGGTGGGACGTGGTGCTGCTGGTGGGGGTTACCCGGGCCGTGGCGCTGGGTCTGTTGGATCTCGATCGGGTGCTCGAGCTCGTCGACGAGCGCCCCGACGCAACTACCCTCCTGCTCACCGGCCCCCGGGCCCCCGAGGAGCTTTGCGCCGCCGTGGACTCGGTAGAGGATTTTCTCGAAAGCTTGACTACTTGAGCAGGGCTCGTTTTGGCGCTACGGTGAGAGGGTAGGACCGCTGCTCCCTCGGAACATCGCACCGCGGCCTCTTCTACCTCGCGCGCGGCAGGAAGACAGGAAGACCGGTCCTCTTCGATATCGATGGCGGTCGCCCGCGGGCCCACAGGAGTACCTCATATGTTGCGATTTCGACCCTTTGCCCTTTTCGTCTCCCTCTCCCTGCTCAACATGGGGGGGTGTCTGCTCGACGACGACATCGACGACTTCGCCTTCGCGCTTCCGGAGAAGACCTTCTCTTTCGACACCGGGGCCTACGAGCCTCCGGCCCAGACGGAGATCACCTGTCAGCCGTCCCCGGACAACTGTGCTCAGATGTCCGCGGATCTGCAGTGCGGCAGCGGGGGGACCTGCGAGATCGTCGATCCGTCCGTGGTGCCGAGCATCCCCTGCGACGCGAGCAACGACCCCTGCCCCTCGTTCGGCGAGGAGTTCTCGTGCAACGAGGCGGCCGGGGTCTGCCAGGTGACCATCCCCTTCGAGCTCGTTACCACCACCAACCTTTCGGACGAGGTGCCCGAGCTCGAGACGGTGGGGACCTCGGACTTCACCACGGTGAAATTCAACTACATTCGCATGTACGTCCAGGAGAATTCCCTGTCCATCGCCACGCCGCCGGTGGAGTTCTTCGTGGCGCCCGAGACCGTGGGCTCCCTCTGGGTCCCTGGCAGCGATCCGCTCACCATGGATCCCCAGGTGGAGAAGGTGGGCACGGTGCCCTCCATCGATCCGGGCGTCTCCGGTCACACCAAGGACGTGGAGCTGACCCCTGGTGGGGAGGCCGCCCTCACCGACTACTGCCGCACCCCGGACGTGCCCTTCAACCTGTTCGTCTACGCCGAGATTACCCTCCAGGGAGGGGATCCGCTGCCCGAGGGCGCGCTCACGCTCCGGGTGGACGCCGAGGCCGTGGTGGGGCTGAACTAGCCCGAGCCCGCCCGAGCCAGCCCGAGCTAGCTCGAGCCCGCCTGCTCCTCTCGGGACTCCCCAGCAGCGCAATCACTCCGCCAGCAGCGGAAATTCCCTAGAATTTGTCCGAAGAAGACGGTGTGGGCGGGGTCGAGGGGCCCGACTGGGGTGTGGTGGGGGACGGCGTCGAGGGCGCGGACCCGCCGGTCTGTTCCCGCGCGAAGGCGTTGTTGACCCGCTCGCGGAGCTCCTTGCCGACCTTGAAGAAGGGCAACCGCTTGGGGGCCACCTTCACCGGATCTCCGGTACGGGGGTTGCGCCCCTCGTAGGACTTGTAGTTGCGCACCTCGAAGCTGCCAAACCCGCGGATTTCGATTCTCTCTCCTCGACGCAGCGCATCTTCCATGGAGGAGAAGATCGAGTTGATGATCAGCTCGGCCTTGCCTTTGGGGAGCTTGAGGGTGTTCGCGACGGCTTCAATCAGATCCGATTTCGTCATCAGTACAGATCCCTTGGTGCGAGTCCGTTCCGTTCCGTTCCGTTTGAATTGTGTCCGATACTAGTGCAACATAACTATGGAATCAAGCGGTATCGGCAGGGGCGGTGGCCGGCCCCGCAGGCGACTCCGGCCGGCCCCGCAGGCGACTCCGGCCGGCCCCT